>DATMRM010000214.1:0-4104 GCA_035566155.1 Steroidobacteraceae bacterium
GCGAAGAACAGATCCAGACCGAACTCGCACGGCTGACGCAGCATGAGCTTGAGGCGATGGTTGCCGAAGCGCGCAACGAATACCGCGTCGAGGTCGACAGGCGCTACCGGATCCTGAGCCTTGCGGATTCGCCTGCGAACAGCCATCTGTGGACACACTATGCCGACAATTACGCAGGTATCTGTCTACGGTTCTTCGTGAATCCGCTCTTCGGTACCGCGTACCGGATGCGCTACAGCGACACGCTGCCTGCGCTCGACCTAACCGACGATGACGGATTAAGCGCCCTGAATGTGACAGCCCTGGTGAAACGCACACGCTGGGCAACCGAGGGGGAATACCGGATGATCTTTGGTGAGCCACCCATTCCCGGTGATCTGCCGCTCGAAGCGCAGAAGCTGCGATTCGCGCCTGATCTGCTGACCGGCCTCCTGTTCGGCCATCGTGTGCCAGCCGCTCACCGGGCGCGGCTGGAGCGTGCCTTTCTCGCGGCACCCAGGGCGCGCGAGGTCTTTACGGTGACCGGCGGTGTGCCATTCCAGCAGCTCTCGATCATCAGGAGCCGTCGCACATGACCCTTGATGAAGCGAGATCGTCCGTCTCCAGGCTGGCCCACCAGCTGGCGAACGGCTACTACGCCTTTGTGGTCGCGCACTATGTCGCAGTCAATCCGCTGTCCATCAATGCGCTGCCGCCCGCGAAGGAACCCGGACAGAACCCCACAGGTCAGCTCCCGCGGAAGGACGGCACCTTTCACACGATCGATCTTCGCCACTACCTTGATCTGCTGCGCGAAGATTTCGACCTGCAGGGGCATGTTCTTCGCGCTTGGGCGACGGGCGCCTTGCTCACGCTGGGTGATGCGCTCGACAAGGACAAGCGCAACTACTTTGACCGGGCGCCGGTGCTCGAGCTGGTTTATCACCTGCGCAATGGCATTGCGCATGGCAACCGCTTCACGATCAAAGATAGCGGAAAAAAGCGGCTGGCAAATTACCCGGCTCATAACGGACAGGCGGCGGTGCGAAGCCCGGGTGCGGTTTTCGAGATCACGTCCGAGACGACGGGGCCAGTGCTGTTTGACTTCCTCGGACCGGCAGACGTGATCGATCTGCTTCAGTCAGTGGAAATCCACCTTTCGAAGCCGGCCCCCGCAGGCCACTCGGGATAGCTGGCATGTCGACCATCGCGACGGACGCGTAACCGTGTTGGCCATCACCGCCTGGCAAAGCTGCTCGACGAAGCGGTGATTGCGACCGATATAATGAAAGCCCTCGGACAGCGCTAAAGGGAACTCGCCGGTTCAACGGGTTCGTCGGTGCCGACCTTATAGAGTGTCGTCGCGAGGCCGAATCTTGCGCTCGCGATGCCCTCATGTTGGCTCGTTTTCCCCGCGGACTGTCTGCATACAGTGCAGCGTGAGCCCACTTTTTTCGGACTACATTTCGTTCGCGGCAATCCGGCTGGGCAACAGGGCTCCCGTGCGCTCGAGGACCGGGTACGCGGCTGCGGCGACGATATGCGAATTGATGAGCTTCAGGTCACGGAGCAGATCGAGGTGCAGTGCGCTGGTCTGGGCGGTGTCAATGCGACCGGAGCGCAGCCGCTCAAAGTGCGAAGCCGTGGCAGTGGATTCCGCTTCCCTGAAGGCCACCTTCTCGTCAGCCAGCATGCGTGCCGTACGTGGATCCTCCGTCATGAACAGCGACGCGGCGGTACGCAGATTGGTCATCAGGCGGTCCATCATGGCCAGCAGTTCCGTTTCCCCTTCCTTCGAAAACGCGAGTCCGCGCTTCACGCGCTTGGTGGCGTGCGGGAGCAGGTTCAGATCCACCACGTCGCCAGCCTGCTCGATGTTGATAACGAAGGTCAGGATCTCGTGCAGCCGCCGATGGTCGTTCTCAGCAAGTTGTTCGGGATCGAGCGACGTCAGGTACGTCTTGATCGCGGTATTCAGGTTGTCCAGGATGTCATCGCGCCGGCGGGTTTCCACAATCAGTTTCCGGTCGCCCTCCACCAGCGCCGCGCGGGCACCCGCCAGCATCTCGCCGAGCACATCGGCCAGGCGCAGTGCCTCACGTGCCGCATTGCCAAGCGCCACCATCGGAATCTGCCGTGCAGCCGGATCCAGATACAGTGGCCGCGACGGGTCGGCGGGATCTGCGCGCTGAGGCAGCAGCCGGCCCAGCAGTCGCGCGTACGGAGACAGCAACGGCAGGAACAGGCAGGCAAGCACAAGGTTGAACATCGTATGAAAATCGGCCACCACCCGGGCATTGTCCGGTTCGATCGTGACCATGAGCCGGCCAAGCGGCCCGAGCGCGGCGAGCGCCATCACGACGCCCACGGCCCGCGAGAGCAGATTGCCCACCGGCAACCGCTTCGACGCCGGATCACCCGCGGTGGCCCCCTCCAGCAGCGGGTTGATTGCAGTGCCGAGATTCGCGCCCAGCACCAGTGCGAATGCGGCATCGGGCGGCACCACGTTCTGCGCACACAGCGACATGATGAGCAGGATGATCGCCACGCTTGAATGCGCGGCCCAGGTCAGACCCGCTGCCAGCAGCACATCCACCAGCGGCACGGTGGATGCGGCGCCCAGCAGCATGCGCAGACTGGGCGCGTCCTCGTAGTCCGTCATCAGCCCGAGCAACTGGTGCAGCGCGAGCAGCATCAGGCCCAGGCCAATCAGGACGCGGCCCAGATCGTGTGCCCGTGTGTTTGACGCCTTCCGGAACATCAGCACGCCGACGAGTATCACCGCCGGCGAGGCCGCTGCAACATCGAACGACAGCACCTGCACGATCAGTGTCGTGCCGACGTTCGCGCCGAGCATGACGGCGAGCGCGGGGACCAGATCGACCAGGCCGCCGGCGGCGAAACCGGCCGTCATGAGTCCGGTCGCCGTACTGCTCTGCAATACCGCGGTGACGCCGATCCCGGCCAGGAAGGCGCCCAGTCGCCCGCGTAGAGCCCGACCGAGCAGTGAGCGAAGGGTGGCACCGAACGCGCGCTGGATGCCGGTCTGCACCATGTGGGTACCCCACAGGAGCAGCGCAACGGATCCAGCCAGATCGATCAGCGTGAACGTCAATGTCATGATTCAGAGCCCTCCGTGCCGAACGACTGGTCATGTGACTCTTCGTTCGGGCGTGTCGCGCCTTGCCTGCACATTCGCATCGGACCTGAACCATTACCGGCTGAGCCCCGAAGCCCGGACAGGGCAAGCGCGAGGTCCTCTCGCAAGCCCCGGCTTTTGCCGCTATAGGGCGCGACTATCAGGCCCCGCGCGCGGCTCACTTCGATTTTGGTGGCCGGCCAGTCTTGACCGGCTCGACCGCCGTGACGGCCGCGAGAAGGCGTTTCGTTGGTTCAGACTCCAGCAGAAGCAGGCCCGCCCGCACGAGCTCGCTCTTTTTCACGGCGACGCCCGCATCGAGGCACCGCTGTTTGAGCGCCGCGATCTTTTCGTAGTCCGCCCTCGGCATCGTGAAGGTGTCCCGCACGACCTTTTCCCGTTTGACGTGCTCCCTGCGGTGCCGGGAGACGCGCGGGGGAGGCTCTTCAACGGGCGTTGCCTTCCGGGTCTTCGCCTTCGTCGCCGAACGTCGAACCTTCGTCGGATCAACCGGCTCCTTGCCCGCAGCTGCCTCATTGGCACCTGCAGCCGTGTGCACATACGGTCGTTTGCCGCTTCTGTTCCTGGTGGCCTGTGGCTTCATGGTTTTGCGCAGGTTTGACAAACCGTACAAACAGTTTATCTTCTTTCGGGCAAGGGGAGTTTTCAATGCCAGACAAGCACATTTCCAGCGGGTTCGACGCTGACCTTGAACACCTGTCGTTGAGGTTTTTCGAGATGGGGGGACTGGTTGAATCACAGTTGACCGATGCGATGGAGGCGCTCAGCCGCTTCGACATGGGCCTGGTCGAGAAGGTGGTTGATGAGGAGCATCGACTCAATGCGATGGAAGTCGAGATCGATGCCGAGTGCGGCAACATCATCGCGCGGCGCCAGCCCGCCGCATCCGACCTGCGTCGACTGATGGCCATCTCAAAGGGCATTACCAATCTCGAGCGTGCCGGCGATGAGGCACGCAAGATCGC
>DATMRM010000215.1:0-9163 GCA_035566155.1 Steroidobacteraceae bacterium
GCCAGTCCCAGTTCGAATTCGACGTCGCTGACCGAGGCGCGAATGGTGTTGGTGCGATCGGTCAGCACGGTGATATCGACGTTCGCCGGCATCGAGGTGTGGATGTCGGGCAGGATATGCCGGATCTGGTTCACCACCGCGATCACGTTCGCTCCCGGCTGACGTTGTACGTTCAGCAGGATGGCGGGTGTCGAATTCATCCAGCTCGAGAGCTTGTTGTTTTCGGCGCTCTGCGTGACCGTGGCGACATCGGACAGGCGCACCGGGCCGTTGTTGCGGTATGCGACGATGATGTCTTTGTACTGATCGGCGCTGGAGATCTGGTCGTTGGCGTCGATCGAGTAGGAGCGTGCCGCGCCATCGAAACTGCCCTTCGGCGCATTCGAATTGGCATTCGAAATGGTCGTGCGCAGATCGTCGATATTCATGCCGTAGGCGGCCAGCGCCTGCAGATTGGCCTGGATTCGCACCGCCGGGCGCTGCGCGCCATTGATACTCACCAGGCCCACCCCCGAGAGCTGTGAGATCTTTTGCGCGACGCGCGTATCGGCTATGTCCTCGATCTGCGTGATCGGCATCGAGCTCGACGACAGTGCGAGCGTCAGGATCGGCGCGTCAGCCGGATTGACCTTGGCGTAGATCGGCGGAGCGGGCAGGCTCTGTGGTAACAGGTTCGCGGCCGCGTTGATCGCCGCCTGGACTTCCTGTTCGGCAATGTCGATATTCAGACTGAGGTCAAACTGCAGCGTAATGACCGAGGCGCCGGCCGAACTGCGCGAGGACATCTCCTTCAAGCCAGGCATTTCGCCGAACTGCCGCTCCAGCGGTGCACTGACCGTCGAGGTCATGACTTCGGGGCTGGCACCGGGCAGGAAGGTCTGCACCTGAATCGTCGGATAGTCCACCTCCGGCAGTGCGGACAGTGGTAGGAACAGATAGCCGATAGCCCCCACGATCAGGATCGCCGCCATCAGCAGCGAGGTCGCGACCGGTCTTAAGATGTAGGGGCGTGACGGGTTCATGCGTCAACGCGCTTACTGTCCCGATGAGGGTGACGCGCCCGAACTGGCGCCCTGCGGACGGCGGAAGTGGCCGCCACTGGAGGTCCCAGCGCCCGGGAAACCGCCGCTGCTGCTGCCGTCCGCGCCGGGACGACGACGAGCGCGCTGGCCCTGGCCGAAAGCCGAGCTGTCTGGCGGCGCAGCGCCAGGCAGGATGACGCGTGCGCCATCGCGTAGCTGATCGGCCCCGTCGACAACGACCGTCTCACCCGGCTGCAGGCCGTCGGTCACCGACATCTGATCGCCGTTCGATGGTCCGGTTTTGACGGCCCGCATCTTCACGGTGCTGTTGTCCGCCACGACGTAGACGTAGCTCCCCGAGGCGCCCTGTTGCATGGCCGCGCCCGGCACCACGATGGCGTTGTGAATGGTGTCGACCAGCAGCCGCACGTTCACAAACTGGTTCGGGAACAGTTCGAACCTGGAGTTATCGAACATGGCGCGCAGCTTCAGCGTACCGGTGGTCGGGTCGATCTCGTTGTCGGCGTTGGACAACACCCCGCTTGCAATCTTGCTGCTGAGACTGCGGTCGTAAGCATCCACCATGAGTTTCTGTCCCTCGCGCAGCCGTTGCAGGATGTTGCCGAGGCTATCTTCAGGCAGTGTGAACAACACCGACATCGGTTGCACTTGCGTGACGAGCACAATCGAGGTCGAGTTCGCCTGCATCAGATTGCCGACGTCGACCTGCCGCAAACCTACCAGTCCCGTGACCGGCGACGTGATGCGGGTGTAGGAAAGATTCAGTTGCGCGGCCTCGAGTGCGGCCTGATCCGAGGCAACCACGGCCTCATCCTGTGCGACCGTCGCGACCTGGGTCGCGTAGGTCTGATCCGAGACCGAATTCTGCGCCAGCAGTGTCTTGTAGCGCTCGCTGTCCACCTTCGCATTGGCGAGCAACGCCTGATCACGCTTGAGCTGACCTGCCGCCTGATCAAGCGATGCCTGGAACGGACGCGGATCGATCTGCACCAGCAGATCCCCGGCCTTGATGGTCTGCCCTTCCGTGAACGCGATCTTGACGAGCGGGCCGGTCACCTGCGGGTGCACTGTCACCGTCGCCAGCGGGGTCACGGTGCCGAGCGCATTGATCGTGATCGGTACGTCGCCAGTGGTTACCTTGGCCACACCGACCGTGAGTGCAGCCCCCGCAAAGCGGCCACCTGCGGGCAGCACCTGCGCACCCGCGCGCCAGCGCGCGAACAGGATGATCGCAGCGACCACCACGAGACCTATCGCCGACCAGATCAAATAGCGGCGTCGCGTCGAGGGCGCATCGATTGGACCTGCGGTACCGCCGGTCTGTGATTCTTGGGGGTTCATGTGTTATTCCGTCTGGACCAGGGCAGCGCGCGATAGTTAACCGAAGCAAATCGCAAGTAGACAGTTAGTTAACAAGATTTAATTTCATATCCCGCAGGTCCCAACGAACGTGTGGCGAACAATTCGCAACAGTATGAAACGCGGGACTGCAACGATGCGTATGTTAGCGGTATCGGAAGCGAGGCTATAGGTCTTTTGACAAATAGGTTGATGACATCGATGCGCACAGTCAGTGGCTTGGTGCCCTCAATGTGAAACGCATGACTGAGCTCGAAGTTGATCTGGGCATAGGAAGGCAGCTGCGCGCCGGTGTTCATTGCATCGCTCGTGCTCGATGCCGACATCGAAGTAGTTGGACCGCTCAGCCGCGGGTGCCGTGTCCAGCAGCACTGCGGGTTCGGCGCTACTGCCGATGAACTGGGAGCGATACGGCAGATCCTTGTGATCGCCGCGTCCATGGGCTCGGTGGGTGCCGGCGTCGATGCCAGCGAGGCAGCAGAGGGGGTCGGACGCCTTGCTGGCTATCGAGGCCGCATGCCCAGGACGGGATCAGCGTGCTGCCCGCGAACAGCGCGACGCTCACCTCAAGGCAGCTCGGGTGGCCCCGACGGCGGTCGATCGGCCTTCTGCGGGGACAGTGGCGAGGAGGTCATAGAGGGAATTGAGTAAATCCGGCTCGATTGTAGCTCAATTGCCGGCTAGCATTGGCCTTCGATCGGCGCACACTCATCAAATAACCGGGGATTAGACGTGTCGAATGGCAAAGACCGCTCTGTCGCAGTGAAGCAGCTCCCTGATTTCGATCTGGTCCTGTTTGGAGGCACCGGTGATCTGGCCATGCGCAAACTACTGCCGGCGCTATTCCGACGCTTCCTGGCAGGGCAGTTCCCCCAGCATGCGCGCATCGTCGGCGTGGCTCGCGCCAAACTCGAGCGTGAGGAGTATGTCGCGCAGGTCGAACAGGCTTGCAAGAAGTACATACCCACCGGGGTAGACGCCGCTCGCTGGACCGAGTTCACTCATACGTTGGATTACACACCAGTGGATGCCAACAACTCGCAAGGGTTCGAGCGGCTGGCAGCGAAGCTGGCGCAGCAGAGCGCTTCGGTGCGGGTGTTCTTCCTGTCGATGGCACCTGCGCTGTTCGAGATGACGTGTACCAATCTGGCGCGCGCCAAGCTGGTCACGCCCGGCAGCCGCGTTGTGCTGGAGAAGCCGCTCGGTCAGGATCGCGCCTCCGCCGAGGAGATCAACCGCAACGTCGGCGCGATCTTTACCGAACCGCAGATCTATCGTATCGATCACTACCTCGGCAAGGAAGCGGTCCAGAACCTGCTGGCGTTGCGCTTTGGCAATTCACTGTTCGAACCCTTGTGGGGACGTGGCCGAATCCGTCACGTGCAGATCACGGTCAGCGAGCAGCTCGGTGTCGAAGGACGCGGAGCGTTCTACGATCAGACCGGTGCCATGCGCGACATGATTCAGAATCACATGCTGCAACTGCTTTGCATCATGGCGATGGAACCGCCGGTGTCGAACGATCCCAATGCGATCCGTGACGAGAAGCTCAAGGTTCTGCACGCGCTGCGCCCGCTGGCGGGCAATGACGTCGCCACCAACGTCGTGCGTGGCCAGTACCGCGCCGGCGCTTCGAAGGGCGCGCCGGTGGTTGGATACCTCGAAGAGAAGGGGATTCCTGCCGACAGTCCTACCGAGACGTTCGTTGCACTGAAAGCTCAGATCGATACCTGGCGCTGGGCGGGCGTGCCGTTCTATCTACGCACCGGCAAGCGCCTGCAGGAACAGATCGCCGAGATCATGATTGCGTTCGAGGACGTACCGCACGCGCTGTTCGAACGCGCACCCAATGCCGGACCGAACCGCATGGTGATTTCGTTGCAGCCGCATGATTCGATCACGCTGACGATTCTGGCTAAGAATCCAGGCGAGACGATGCGGTTGCGTCCGGTCGACCTGAGACTCGATATGGATGAGAGCTTCAAGACGCCGCAGCTCGACGCCTACGAGCGATTGCTGACCGATGTGATCAAGGGCAATCTCACTTTGTTCATGCGACGTGATGAGCTCGATGCGGCATGGCGCTGGGTCGATCCGATCCGCGAAGCCTGGGCCCGGTCCGATGAAACTCCCAGGGGATATCCCGCCGGCAGCTGGGGACCGGCTGCTTCCAGTTCACTGATTGCGCGAGACGGTTATGCATGGAACGGTGAGTTTTAGCCCGCAGGAGCGCAGGTTTCCCCATGTCGAGGCGCTCAACGAGGCGCTCGCAGCCGACATGGCGTCCGCGCTCGAGGAAGGACTCGGTAAGGGTCGTGGCGCCAGTCTGGTGGTGGCCGGCGGCCGCACGCCGGCACCGGCGTTCGAGGCGCTGTCGAACATCGAACTGGATTGGGAAGATGTCTGGGTGACATTGACCGACGAGCGCTGGGTCGACACCCATATGGAGGGCAGCAACGAGCACCTGCTGCATCAGCATCTGCTGCGCAAGGAGGCGGCGAAGGCCAACCTCGTCGGTCTCAAGAACAAATTCCCCGATCCCGCTTCGGGTGCGGCGGCGGCCTGGTCTGCCGTGTCCGAGATCCCGCGGCCGTTTGATTTCGTGTTGCTCGGCATGGGCGATGACGGTCACATGGCGTCACTGTTTCCGAATTCACCCGGACTTGAAAAGGGCCTTGATCTGCAACAGCCTCCGGGTTGTATCGCGGCGGTAGGTCCTGCCGAGCCTCGCGCCCGGCTCAGCCTGAATCTGCGTGCGCTGGTGGATGCGCGACGGATCGCGGTTCTCATCGTGGGCGCGTCGAAATGGGGAACCTATCAGCGAGCGCGAGCGCCGGGTCCGGTCACTGAAATGCCGGTCAGGGCGCTGAGCCTGCAACAGAACGTTCCGGTGACGGTGTACTGGTCGCCTTAGGCGACGCCGAGATTGCGCAGTCCGAGACTGGCGTAACGTGAGGCGCGCGAGCTGTAGACCGGTGCCGGATTCACGCCGCGCAGCTGACCCAGTAGCTTCTGTACCCGGTTGAGCTTGGCGGCGACGATGGCGCCGTTCTTGTCGTTGATCGCCTTGCAACGACGCGCGAGTTCCAGGTTCACGCTCCAGCGCGCATGCAGCGCCTTGCTGGGGTCGGCCCACTCGAATAATTGGTCGAGCCCGGTGGCATCCGCGCCAAAGCAGAGCATGCGGCCGGTGTCCGTGCGCTCCACACCGAGTCGGCTCAGCGCGTCGACGCATCGGTGGCGGTTGCTGCCGATGTTCTGAATCGCTTGCGCGTCGTCACCGACCAGGATGTCGGTTTCCCGTTCGAGCACCGACTCCAGTTCAGCGAGCAATTGCGCTTCCTCGGCCAATATCCGGCTGAGGTGCTGCCGCACATCATCACGCGAGACGCTCATTTTTGCTTGGCGCTACCCAGATCCTGTTCGAGCGCCAGCATGTTGTTGGCAATGCGCTCCGGATTGATTCGATAGACGCCGGTCGCGAGCGCCTGCTGCACCGCAGAAACGCGATTCATGTCCACGTCCGGGCTGTCATTCACCGCCTGCGAGAGTGAGGCCAGCGTCCGGGCCGAGTCGGTAATATGTACGCTGTCCGAGCGCGGAGTGCTCGCGGGGGCGCCAGAGCTTCCCGAGTTAACAGGGGTAGTGATGCGTATCTTTTCAATGGGATTGCTGCTGTCGGGTCCGATCGACCCGCCATCCAATCCCTTGATACGGTTAGCCACAACAAGTCTCCTTAGCGTCGGTTCGAGATCTCTATCGGCCTACGCGCGTCAAACTTTAGCCGTTTTCCGTTTGTCATAACGGGATCTCGACTTCATTTGAGGACCGGACGATCCCTTCGACCACGCGCTGCGAGGACTGATTCTGGACTTTGATGCGCTCGGACTCGTGCCCGTCCGACAGGGCGACGCCGACCATGCGCACTTCAAAGCCACCCGCATGTGCCAGCAAAGTGACCTGCTGACCGCGATGAATCAGGTTCGCTGGCGCCAGCGTCTCGAGCGTCAGCGCATCGCCGGCGGCCATGGGATGGCCCAGGCGTTGGCCGGCGAGGGCAGACGGGTCGCAGACGTAGGCGCTTGCCAGTCCCGGTACCAGCCGATCCTCAATCCGAAAATCCGCCGCGGTCGCTTCGGCATCGCGCGTCAGTGCTCTGCGGGCGATCAGCACCTTCGCCTGCGATTGCACGTTGACGCTGGTGTAGATCGTCCAGCGGATGGATCCCTCACAACGAACGCCAACCGTCGTCTGGCTGCGCACGCTGCTGTTGCCGGTCATGAATGCGGTCAATTGCCGATCACACGAGGCGATACGCAACCTTGAATCCAGTGGCGCGACTTGCAGCGTCAGGACACCGGCGGCAGTGCCTGCTTCCGAGCGCACCGCGCGCTCCGCAGCCGCGCGGATCAGTGCCGGATCCTCGGTATTCATAGCGCCGGCGGTGCTCGCGGCAGCAAACAGCCCGGCGTACAAGATGATTCTGAGTGTGCTCATCGTCGATGAATAAGAGCAATCTGTGTGCCATCGGCTCAGGCTGTCGATTCCTTGACGCTCAAGCTTTGAGCGCGCCGCGCCGATAAGGCGAATCGACTTGCCTGACGCCGCGCGCGAGGCTGCGCGTTGCCAGTGTGCGGCAAGCCCTTGCCGCGCTGATCGTGGTGAACGGTCCTGACGATGCGCGCGCTTCGAACTGCGTCACACTTTTCTGCAGACGCACCCGCCCTCGATCGCTGTGGCATAGGCCTTGCTCCTATCGCCGCATGCGAACCACTTTGGACAACTATCTTGGAATCCATGCGCAGGCGCTCACCATCGAGGCCAAGCGAAACGAGCTGCTGGCGGCCAACCTGGCGAACGTCGACACGCCCAACTACAAGGCGCGCGACATCGACTTCAAGGCAGCGCTGTCCGCGGCCTCCGGCAACAGTGCTGCCAATGGTTCATCCAGTCTGTCGTTGCAGCAAGGCAATGCGTCGCTGAAAGCAACCTCGGCGACGCCTACGACGGGCACGGAGAACTCCGGCGACGCCTCGCTGATGCGCTACCGCGTACCGATGGCGCCTTCATTGGATGGCAATACGGTCGACGAACAGCTCGAGCAGTCGGCGTTCGCCGAAAACAGCGTGCGCTATCAGGCCACCCTGACCTTTCTGAACAACGCGTTGCGCGGACTGATGACCGCGATCACCGGTTCATGAGTCCTCAAGACTTAAGGAGTCATCACAGCTATGTCCAGCTTCAAGATATTCGAGATCGCCGGCTCGGGCATGAGCGCGCAGTCGGTGAGGCTGAATACGGTCGCGAGCAATCTTGCCAACGCTGACAGCGTCAGCGGCGATCCGAACACGGTGTATCAGGCGAAGCATCCGGTGTTTCAGGCGGTGATGGGCAGTGGGGCTGGGCTCAATGCCGCCAGCGCCAGTGTCAGTGTTACCGGCATCGCCCAGAGCCGCGCTGCGCCGGAAATGCGCTACGACCCTGGCAACCCGCTCGCAGACGCGCAGGGCAACGTCTATGCGCCGAACGTCAATGTGGTCGAAGAGATGGCGGACATGATTTCCGCGTCCCGCTCCTATCAGAACAACGTCGAAGTTCTGAATACCACGCGCGACATGATGTTGCAGACACTCAAGCTCGGATCGTGATCAACCCCTAAGAGGAACCAGCCATGACTAGCCCAGTCGGCTCCCCGACGATGGTCAATCCCAGCGGCACCGCTGGCAGCAGCGGCAGCTCGAGCGCCTCGGGCGCCAGCTCCAGCATCGGCGGTTTGACGATGAACGATTTTCTGACGCTGATGACCGCGCAACTGCAGAACCAGGACCCACTGAATCCGACCGACAGCAATCAATTCCTGACACAGCTGTCCGAGCTCAGTACGGTCGAAGGTATCTCACAGCTGAATACTTCGATGAGCACGCTGTCGAACTCGATGCTGTCCTCGCAGGCGCTGACCGCGGCCTCACTGGTCGGGCAAGGCGTGCTGGCGCCGGCAACCTCAGCCTTCTATACGAGCGGCACAGCCATGACAGGTGCGGTGCAGGTGCCGAGCGGGGCCACCAACGTGGTCCTCAGCATCACCAACGCCGGCGGCGCGCTGGTCGATCAGCTAAACGTGCCTGCCTCAGCGGGACTGCAGAGCTTTAGCTGGAATGGCACCGATGCAAACGGCCAAGCGCTGCCGAGCGGCACCTACTCGATTTCGGCCGCGGCACAGGTCGGCGGTTCGAGCCAGGCTGCCAGCACTCTTATCAATGGCACCGTGACCAGCGTGACGCTGGGAGCCACTGGCAGCAGTCCGACCCTGAACACCCTACAGCTGGGACCCGTGCCCCTGAGCTCGGTCCAGCAAATCGATTGATTCTTTAAGGAGTACACCTCATGCCCTTCGGTATCGCGCTCAGTGGCCTGGATGCGGCTCAAAGCGACCTGAACGTCACCGCCAACAACATTGCCAATTCGCAGACGACCGGCTTCAAGTCCTCGAATGCGAACTTCTCGGAACTGTTTGCCAATTCCAGCTCGGCTTCGAGTACGCAGATCGGCAACGGTGTGCAGCTGCAGGACGTCGAGCAGGAGTTTACGCAGGGCGATATCAACACCACGGGCAACAGCCTCGACCTGGCGCTCAGCGGCAATGGCTTCTTCGCCGTGTCGCAGGGTGGCGCCACGCAGTTCACGCGTGCCGGTTCGTTCCACACCGACAATGCCGGCAATGTCGTCAACGCTGCAAACCAGAACCTGCAGGTGTATTCACC
>DATMRM010000216.1:0-6962 GCA_035566155.1 Steroidobacteraceae bacterium
GAGGATGAACAGCAGGTCGAGCGCCTTGGAAGCAACTGGATTGATGTCGTAGCTCTCGCACGGCACCCCGAAGAACATGTTGAGCATGTTCGAGCAGTAATCCAGATCGTTGCGCGGATAGATGAACGGTTGACCGACCGAGTGCTTGTGCGCCGCTGCGGCGATGGTTGGCAGCTTGGCAATGATCCGGTGCGAGAAAATCTCGCGATCGCGCGGGTTATAGATGTCGGTGGAGTCGTGATAGAAGGCCGACATCGATGCCACCACGGCCGACACCATCGCCATCGGGTGCGCGTTGTGATGAAAGCCGTTGTAGAAGCGCAGCAGCGATTCATGCACCATCGTGTGACGGCGAATGTGATCGGTGAATTCATCGAGCTGCTGCGTGCTTGGCAGCTCGCCGTACAGCAGCAGGTAGCACACCTCCATGAATGAGCTGCGCTCGGCAAGCTGTTCCACCGGATACCCGCGGTACAGCAGCACACCCGCATCGCCGTCGATATAGGTGATCTTGCTCTCGCATGAAGCGGTCATGCCGAAAGCCGGATCGAACGTGAACACACCCTGGTCGCGATTGATCGTGGCGATGTCGAGCACGTCGGGCCCGAGCGTGCCGCTGCGAACCGGAAGCGCGGTGCTGGTACCGGCAGGATTCTTTAGTTCAAAGTTCTTGTTGCTCATCCGGCGCGGTCCTTGTGAAGCGAGCGACTCTACTGCGCGATAGTCAGTCGTGCAGACTTGCATGGACCACGAGCGGAATCAAGGCGCGCACCCGTGGCGCGCCGGTCAGCTCACTCAAGCGCTCAGCGCGCTGCGCCGATGCCGGCGTACTTCTTACGGAACTTATCGACGCGGCCGGCCGTATCCACGATCTTCTGCTTGCCGGTATAAAACGGATGGCAGTTCGAGCAAACCTCGAGGCTCAGATCGTGGCCGACGGTCGAGCGGGTCTTGAACGTATTACCGCAGCTGCAGGTAACCGTGATCTCTTTGTAGTCGGGATGAATCGCGTCTTTCATGATGTGCTCTTCCGCTATCACGCGTCGGTCGCGTTGAACCGCCCGCGCTGGAGGCGGGCGAAAAAAGGCGCGCAGTCTAGCCCCGTCCCAGCAGCCCTACAAGTGGATTCTTCTACCCACCGGTCAAGCGCCACCGTAGTGAGCCGAAAGCGAGTCCGATTATCCACAGTTTCTGTGGATAACTCTGTGTGTAAGGGCGACGGCATTGCATTGCAAGGGCATTAAAAGTGCGAATTTGTCAAATTGTTCAAAAAATGATCAATATGTTTCAGCCTATAAATTCAAACAGTTATCGTACTATTATCGCGCTGTGGGAATGAAATGAGACGTAATCGACTAATTTGTAGAAACCCCATCCTCGCGCTGTGCATAAACCCGTTGTGGCCTTCAACTAATACCGGGGCGTGCCAGATGATTCCGACATGCCAATGGCCTGCATTCCTACCGTTTTCGGTAGGAAAGTCTCCTGTAAGTCATTGAGGAAATTAAGCCCCCGAGGGGTTGCAGACCAGCGCTCACCGCGGTGTTCGACCAGCCCTTTGCCCTGCGCCGAAAGAAACGGCGCGACAACGGTTTCGAAGGGCAATCCGGTGCGCGCCTCGAACGCCTGGCGCTCGAACCCTTCAGTCAGACGAAGTGCGTTCAGCAGGTACTCGAACGGCAACTCGGCGGCGCACACTTCACGACGCTCGATGGCGCCGTTCAGATCCAACTCGGCCAGATAGCGTCGTGGCTCACGCGGCCGCACCGTGCGCTCGACGCGCAGCCGGGTGCCTTCCACCACACTGCATTTACCGTGCGCACCGGCACCCAATCCCAGGTAGTCACCAAACTCCCAATAGTTCAGATTGTGCCGGCAGCGTTGATGCTCGAGGGTATACGCCGATACCTCGTACTGGATGTACCCGGCGCTCGCCAGCCGCTCCTGACAGGCAAGCTGGATATCTGCGGCCAGATCGTTGTCGGGGAGGCCCGGTGGCGGGCGTCCGGCAAACACGGTGCCCGGCTCGAGCGTGAGCTGGTAATGCGACAGATGCGGCGGCTGCAACGCGATCGCCCGATCCAGATCCGTCAGCGCATCGCTGACGCTCTGATGCGGCAATCCATACATCAGGTCGAGATTGAAGTTGGTGATTCCTGCATCGCGCAGTTCGGCGACCGCGTCGCGCGTATCCGTTGCCGCGTGAATGCGACCGAGGCGCTGCAGCTGCTCGTTGCTGAAGCTCTGCGCTCCGAGCGAGACGCGATTGACGCCGGCAGTGCGGTAGCCGGCGAACTGTCCGCGCTCGATCGTGCCGGGATTGGCTTCAAGCGTGACCTCGGCATCCGCGACGAGTGTGCATCGCGCGCGCACTCCCGCCAGCAACCGCGACACCGCTTGCGGCGAGAACAGACTCGGCGTGCCGCCTCCCAGGAACACCGTGTGCACCGGACGAGCCTGCAGCCGATCGGCCTGCAGCGTCAGATCCCGCAGCAATGCCTCAATGTAACGACTCTCCGGCAGCTCGCCGTGCAGCGTGTGCGAGTTGAAATCGCAGTAGGGACATTTGCGCACGCACCATGGGAAATGGATGTACAGGGCGAGCGGCGGCAGAGCGGCAGTCATCGCAGCTGTGCGACCAGTGCGGCCAGGGCCTTGCCCCGATGACTGACGGCATTCTTGGCATCGGCTGACAGCTGCGCGGCGCTGCCTGCCTGGCCGTCGGGCAGAAACAGCGGGTCGTAGCCGAAGCCGCCGTCGCCTGCGGGTCGCTCGGCAATCCGACCTTCCCAGCTGCCGCAAGCAATCACCGGAGTCGCATCATGGGCATCGCGCACGAGCGCCAGGACGCAGCGGTAGCGTGCGGTGCGTCGCTGCGCGGGCACGCCTCGTAGCTCGCGCAACAGCAACGCGTTGTTATCCTCATCGCTCGAGGCTGCGCCCGCGTAGCGCGCGGACCAGACACCCGGTCTGCCTCCCAGCGCATCCACTTCCAGTCCGGAATCATCGGCCAGGGCGGGCAGGGCGCTTGCCTGCGCAGCATGCCGCGCTTTGAGCAGGGCGTTGGCTTCAAACGTGGTGCCGGTCTCGGCAATGCCATCGATCCCGAGCTCGGACTGCAGCAGCAGCTCGATTCCAAGCGGCGCCAGCAGCGCATCGAATTCGCGTTGCTTGCCACGATTCGCGGTGGCGAGCACCAGTCTCAAGACTGCAGGGCCTGCGTCTGAAGCGCACACAGCTCGCCGATACCGCCCACCGCGAGATTCAGCAGCGCATCCAGCTCGTGACGGCGAAACGCATGACCCTCGGCCGTCCCCTGAACCTCAATGAACGCGCCGCCGTTGTTCATGACCACATTCATGTCAGTCTCCGCCTCGGAGTCCTCGCTGTAGTCCAGATCCAGCATCGCCACTCCACGCACGATTCCCACCGAAACCGCCGCCACCTGTCCGTGCAGCGGATTGGCGAGGATCAACCGGCGCGATAGCAACGCCTCGCAGGCATCCACCAGCGCGATGTAGGCTCCGGTGATCGAAGCCGTGCGCGTGCCCCCGTCAGCCTGCAGCACGTCGCAATCGAACGTCACGGTACGCTCGCCGAGGGCTTCCAGATCGATCGCCGCGCGCAGCGAGCGACCGATCAGACGCTGGATCTCCTGGGTGCGCCCGCTCTGCTTGCCACGAGCCGCCTCGCGCGGGCTGCGGGTGTGCGTGGCCCGCGGCAACATGCCGTATTCCGCGGTGATCCAGCCCTGTCCTTTGCCGCGCAGAAAGCCGGGCACGCCTTCCTCGACACTGGCGGTGCACAGCACCCGCGTGTCGCCGAATTCAACCAGCACCGAGCCTTCCGCGTGCGAGGTATAGCGGCGCGTAAAACGTACCGGCCGTAGGGCATCGGCACCGCGGCCGTGTCGGCGCACTGAGGTATTCAGGGAAATTCTCCTAGTCGAGGAAACGCAACGCCGCCACCGAAGTATTGTCGCTGAGCGCGCCGGCGTTGAGCAGCGCCTGTGCCGACAGCTCCGAAAGCGTATCCCGCAACGGCTTGTCGGCCGCCGAGAAAGCACTGCCGATCTGGGTCTCGTCCAGGTTGGCCCAAAAACCGTCGGTGCATACCATCAACAGGTCACCGGGCTGCAGCGAGCGTCGCGGACTCATCGCCATCTCGGGCAGCATCGGCTCACCTCCCAGGCATGACTCGACGAAATTGCGCAGCGGGTGGTTCTGCACCTGGCCGGGATTGATGAGCCCCTCGCGCACCAGCAGCTCGACGTGACTGTGATCGCGGGTGCGTTCGCGCACGCGTCCACCGCGTACGTGATAGACCCGGCTGTCACCCACGTGCGCCCAAAAGGCCGAGCCCTGTTGAACCAGGACGAGCGCACAAGTGGCCCGCGGCCGCAGCTCCATCGGCAATGGCAAACCCAGCGTCACGACACCGACGTGCGCGGCACCCAGTGACAGATGTAGAAACCCCAACGGATCCAGCAATGGCTGTGGCGTATGCCAGAAGCGCTCAACCACCGTGCGCTGTGCTATCTCTGCGGCGCGCTCGCCCTCGGCGTGACCGCCCATGCCGTCGCAGGCAATCATCAGGGCAGCGTCTTCGGCTACCGCCACACAGATGCGATCCTGATTGGTCTCGCGCCCGCCCTTCAGGCTTAATTCTGCATATTCGACCCGCAAGCGAGCTCCGGCGCTTTGCGCTAGACTTCGCGCGCTTTATACACCATTTGACTCCCCATGATCGCAAGCATGACGGGTTTTGCCCGGAACGAGTTCACCGGGCCGTTTGGCACCCTCGTGTGTGAAATTCGCAGTGTCAATCACCGATTTCTGGACGCGACGCTGCGTCTACCAGACAGCGCTCGCGCGCTTGAGCCGGAGCTGCGCCAGTTATTGTCACGTGAGCTCAAGCGCGGCAAAGTGGATTGCACGGTGCAGCAGCGCGGCTCAGAGGCAGGGGCTTGCAATCTGGAGATTGACCGGGGGGTCCTTCAACGGCTGCTGGCGCTCGTGGCGGAGCTATCGAAGGTGCTACCCGAGCCCGCGGCCCGAGTGGACCTCATCGAGCTGCTGCGATTCCCGGGAATACTTCGCCAGGACAGTGCCGATTCGGAACAGTTGCTACAGGCGGCACGCAAACTGTTCGCGGATACCGTCGCCGAATTGGTACGAACGCGCGGCCGTGAAGGCGAGCGGCTTGCAAGCCTGATCCGACAACGCTGCGAGACGCTGGGATCGATGGTGTCGCAGGTGCGCGCGCGCCTCCCGGAGGTGCAGGCGCGTATTCGGGCACGCTTTGCCGAGCGACTGAAGGAACTCGGTGCTAACGTGGACCAGGACCGATTCGAACAGGAAGTGCTATTGATGCTGCAGCGCTTCGATGTCGCGGAGGAACTGGACCGTCTTGACGGCCATATCCAGGAAACGGCACACACGCTCGCGGGCAACGAGCCGGCAGGGCGCCGGCTCGACTTCCTGATGCAGGAGTTCAACCGCGAGGCCAACACGTTGTCCTCGAAGTCGCAGGATCTGGAAACCACTCGATCGGCCGTCGAGATGAAAGTGTTGATCGAGCAGATGCGCGAACAGGTACAGAATATAGAATAGTTACTTAAGTTATTGAATAATAAGAATCTATATCTCAGCAATCTTTCCACACTATCGACCCTTGCCCCTCAACCGTATGCAGCGCCGCCTGCAGCAGATCGCCGCCTCGATCCCAAGGCCCAACGCGCTGCGCTCGTTTCCCCAGCGTATGTCGTTGACGCAGCAGCGCAAAGCAGCTAAACGAGGCCGACTCTGGCAGCCATCAAAGATGCGTCGGGTGTGCCCTCTATCATTCGCCACCACAACCCCCGCACCACCGCCGAAACTCCGGACCGCGGCATCTATCCCCGACACCGACGCGACCATACCGGCCACGGACTGCCTTTAGCCCTTTAGCCGCCGCCGCTCTCCAAGCCAAGCCGCGACCGACCGCGATGCGCCAGGGTTCGCCGGTGCCCAGACGCTTACTGATCCGGCATATGCATAGACCCGGTGTCATTTCACGTCGGCGTTATTTCTGCTCATAGATAACAATATGAGTGCTCTCAATCCGCAGAGAGCGTTAGCTACGCTCCACGGAAGAAGTCCAATTGCCACGATGCCCGTAAATGCGAGTCCGCCGTGGCGGATCGACACAGACACCGGGAGATGCGGGTGCACTAGGAGTCCAACCATCGCGTCTATCGCAACCAGTGCGCCCAAGACTGACAGTCCCTGCACCGCGGCTTTAAACCAGTCACGGGCAGCGCGTCGTCTCCCGGCCTGGCTCTGCAGCAATTGGTAAACAAATAGCAAAAATATGGCCACAGCGCCAAGCGCGATCATGACATTCCGCAATTGTTGCTCAGGTCCAGACAGCGCAAACGCGCCTAGCACGCCAACCGCAAGCGGGACTAGCATGCAGGCTGTGGCTACAGCCTGACCAGCCAAAGTAGGTTCTCTATTAGTGACAACCACAATGACTGGCCTGCTCTGAGAGATCTGCATTGATGAGCGTCGCTTCAATCGTGAGCGGAGCGAGCGCCACCTCGGCACTCACTTCCAAGGTATAGGCCGCTACTACGTAACCACCTCGCTTGAGAAGCGTGTAAAGGCCGAGCTTCCCGAGCCCATATCCAACCGTTTCTGCATCAGTTAGAGCAAAGTTATCAGTCAAGTTTTCCTCATCCGGGAACAAGCTGAAAAGACTGAATTCCTCAACCATCCATGAACCCAATAGTCCCAGTTTCTCTCGCGAGAGTCGCTTCATGCATTGTCGATCAACAGGAAGTCGGACAATCTGAGGGCCAGGTCCTACGCCAGTGCCTTTCCCGCTCTGCCCGAGCGGGTCAAAGTTGTCGATCGGATCGCCGTCGGCATATGCGTAAATTCAGGTCTGAGCAGGGGGTCGGAAATGCTGTCGAAACACGA
>DATMRM010000217.1:0-13498 GCA_035566155.1 Steroidobacteraceae bacterium
TTCACGGCTTTCAGATAAGTCAGCGTTGCCGAGTAGAAACCGCCCTGGTCCATAGACGGTTCGCGTTTGAATTTGTCGAAGAACCGCTTGCTGAAGGCACGAGTCTCGTCATTGAGGTCCCAATAGAAGGCGGTCGTCAGATACAGCCCCTGCGCGGTCTGCAGCCCCAGGCTGTGGATGTTGTTGATGAAGGCCAGCAGCGCGGCAGGCTTCATCTTTCGGGTGATGCCGAATTCGTTGGCTGCCTTCAGTGAGTTGGTCAAATCCTCGCCCGCGTTGGCCAAGCCGAGCACCTGGGCGCCGGAACTCTGCGCCTGCAGCAGGAACGACGAGAAATCCGAGGCCGACAGCGGTACCCGCACCGCGCCGATATTCTTGCCACCATTTGCTTCGACGACTTTAGAGGCTGCCGCTTGCAGCTGCGTGCCGAAGGCGTAGTCGGCGGTCAGATAGAACCAGGTCTTGCCCCCGCCCTGAACGATGGCGGTCGCCGTACCATTGGCCAGCGCGGTCGTGTCGTAGACGTAGTGCACGGTGTAGGGCGTGCAGTCTTCGTTGGTCAATGATGCGCCGCCCGGACCGATCGCGAAATACGGGATCTTCTTGGCGCCGGCCACCTTGGCCATGGCAATGTTGACCCCGGTATTGGAGCCGCCGAGCATCATATTGAGCCCGTCCTGGTCGGCCCACTCGCGAAATTTGGACGAGCCGATATCAGGCTTGTTCTGGTGATCGGCACTGAGCACGCTGATCTTCTTGCCGAGCACAGTGCCGCCAAAATCGGCGATTGCCATTTTGATGGACTCGACGCCGCCGTTGCCGCCCTCATCGGCATACAAGCCAGAGAAATCGTCGATGTCGCCAATGACAATCTGATCACCGGCGGCACTCAGTGCCGGCCGCGCGCTCAGCAGCGCGACGGTCGCCGCAACCGCACCCATCATCCAAGTCCTCGTGTTCATTGGCATCCCCCGCATGAAGAAATCGAGCCCTATACGCCCAGAAACCGATGCACCGTGCTCATCCTGCTCTGCAGTTCCGATGCAGCAAAGGCTTCCACGATCCGGCCGTGCTCCATAATATAAAAACGGTCTGCCAGGGGCGCAGCAAAACGAAAGTTCTGCTCCACCATCACGATCGTGTAGCCGCGAGCCCGTAGCTCCTGGATCGTGCGGGCCAGCCCCTGCACGATCACCGGCGCCAACCCTTCCGAAATCTCGTCCAGCAGCAGCAGCCGCGCGCCGGTTCGCAGTGTACGGGCGACCGCCAGCATTTGCTGCTCACCACCGGAAAGACGCGTGCCCTGCGTGCTGCGCCGCTCCTGTAGGTTCGGAAACATCGTGTAGATCTCAGCGAGCGACATGCCGCCGGTTCGAACGATCGGCGGCAGCACCAGGTTTTCCTCAGCGGACAGGCTGGCGTAGATGCCTCGCTCTTCCGGGCAATAGCCAACACCCAGATGCGCAATCTTGTGCGCCGGCAGCCCGATGGCCTCCTGCCCGTGAATCATCACCGATCCGGAACGCTTCGATATCAGCCCCAGCAGCGCCCGCAGGGTTGTGGTCCGTCCGGCACCATTCCTTCCCAGCAACGTGACGACTTCGCCTTCGCTGACTGTCAGATCCACACCATGCAGGATATGAGACTCACCGTAGTACGCATGCAGGCCGGCGACGCGCAGCAGCTCCGCGCTCATGCCGCCGAACCCATGTAGGCCTCGACGACCAGTGGGTCTTTCGACACCTCTGCATACGGGCCGTCTGCGATGACGCGGCCGCGTTGTAACACCGTGATCGTGTCGGCAATGGTCGACACGACATTCATATTGTGTTCAACCATCAGCACCGTGCGATTGGCAGCCGCGCGCTTGATCAGTGCCGTGACCTTGCCGACATCCTCGTGACCCATGCCCTGCGTTGGCTCATCCAGCAACATCAGCTCCGGCTCCATCGCCAGCGTGGTGGCAATCTCGAGCGCTCGCTTTTGTCCGTAAGGCAGCTCGACCGCCACTTTGGCGGCAAGCGCTGCGAGGTCGACCTCTTCCAGCAGTTCCATCGCGCGCGAATTGAGCACGGCCAGACTCGACTCGCGCTTCCAGAAATGGAATGACGTACCCAGCGTTCTTTGCAGCGCGATCCGAACATTCTCGAGCACGGTCAGGTGAGGAAACACGGCCGACACCTGAAACGATCGCACGATACCCAGCCGCGCGACCTCGGCCGGCTTGGCGAGCGTGATGTCCTGACCCTTGTAGAGAATATGGCCGCGGGTGGGAATCAGAAACTTCGTGAGCAGATTGAAGCAGGTTGTCTTGCCCGCGCCATTCGGCCCAATCAATGCATGAATCTGCCCGCGGCGCACACGCAGGTCCACTTCGCTCACGGCGAAAAAGCCGTTGAACTCCTTGGTCAGCCCACGCGTTTCGATAATCAAATTGTCAGCCATATCCTTAGGTAGGGCTCGGCTGGGTTGGCGGTTGCGCCGTTCTTTTGGCCGCCATTATGCGGCATGAAGATGACCATTTGGCCAGAACTCGCTATCTCAATTATTAAGCTTAATAATCATTGTTTTACAAAAATAACCTCAAGTTAATTAGAACAGCTCCCTGAGGCACAGGCGCTGGCGCCTGATCTTGCGCCGCTATCGACTTTTCTGTTCCCGTGACCGAAGCTGGGTGCCGCAATCTTTTCGCGGTTCCCCGCGACATTGACCGAAACCTTCGGCAAACTACACGCTACAACGAACTACGGATTTCACTACCGATTACCCGCTTGAAGCGCTCACCGCGATTGACGCAGCGCGAATTTCGCACGGCACTGCCGCGCCTGTTCGCGGCCATGAAGGCCAGCGACGCCATCATTCTGCGCCACTTTCGCAATGCCAGGATTGATCACAAGCCCGACGGCAGCGAGGTAACGATCGCGGACAAAGGCGCGGAGCGCATCCTGCGTCAGCATCTTCGCTCCGCGTGGCCGCGCGATCAGGTGCTCGGTGAGGAATATGGTGGCGAACTCACGCGCAGCGGACGTTGCTGGCTGGTGGATCCCATCGATGGCACCGCGTCCTACGTGCTCGGCATTCCGATGTTCGGCACCCTGATTTGCCTGCTGATCGACGGCGAGCCGGTCCTCGGCTGCATTCATCTGTCAGCGCTGGAGGAGACCACCTACGCGGCCAGCGGCTTTGGCTGCTGGCTCGCTCGTCCGGGGGTGCGAGCGCGACGCGTGGGCGTCGCATTGCCCCGTCCTCTGTCGCAGGCGCAGGTGGGCCTCAGCAACATTAAGCACAGTGATCTGCTGCGCCAAGCCGGCCCGTTGCGACTGTCAGGTCTGCTGCGCAACGCCGGACGCCTGCGGCTGGTGGGCGACTGCGTGCAGTACGCACTGGTCTGTCGCGGGGCAATCGATGCAGCCGTCGATCCCCTGATGAATCCGTGGGACATTGGGCCACTCGTTGTGTGCATACGCGAGGCCGGCGGTGCTGTCAGCGACCTGCAAGGCAACACCACCCGAGTGGTCGAACGGCGCTCATTCGTCGCGGCCAGCTCCCACCGCTTGCGCCGCGCGATCTGCCGCGAGGTCGGTACCGGACAATCATAGTCAAGGGGGATGGATCCATGATCGAACACCATATCGACATCGCGACGCCGGACGGGCAAATGAATACCTTCATCACCCATCCCGAGGAGAACGGTCCGTTCCCGGTGATCTTTTTCTACATGGACGCACCCGGCAAGCGCGAAGAGCTGCACGACATGGCGCGACGAATTGCGACCGTCGGCTACTACGTCGTGCTGCCGAACCTCTACTACCGAGTCACACGCGAATTCACGATGGTGCGCGACGAGGAGGGGTTCAAGAAAATGTTCGACCTGATGCGCCAGACAACCGTCGCCAACGTGATGCGCGACACCCGAGCCATGCTCGACTACGTTGACGGGCAGTCCGCCGCCGAAGCGAGTTCGCTCGGTGGAGTCGGGTACTGCATGAGCGGACCCTTTATCCTGGCAGCTTGCGCGCAATTTCCTGACCGTTTCAGCTGCGGCGCTTCGATCTACGGTGCCGGACTGGTCACAAAATCCGGCGATTCACCGCACCTGATGGCGGACCGTGTCCGCGGCGAGATGTATTTCGCCTGCGCCGAGACCGACAAATACGCGCCCAAAGAAGTGATCGATGAAATGCTTTCGCACTTCAGGACCACGAGGCTCAACTATCGGCTGGAATGGTATCCCGGCGCGGAACATGGCTTTGCCTTTCCGTTGCGCGCCGGGATCTTCCATAAACCCAGTGCCGAGCGGCACTGGTCGCGCCTATTTGCATTGTTCCAGCGCAATCTGAGATGAGCGTTACAGAGCGCCGCGCCCTGAGCGGCTCGGGCTCGCGCCGCGCGATCCGCAGTCGGCACCAATGAACACGGTGCGATGCCGAGCCGCCCAGCGTGCCGGGCAGCGAAGCGGCAACCGCTGCGGTCAATGCGTTCCCGCGCTCGCCGAGGAAATAAACGTCTGCGCGTGCTTGACCTCGGTGCGCGCAGTCATGGTTCCATTGTCGGTCGATTTCAGCAGGGCAACGTAGAAGTTACGCGCAACCGCGGTATTGCCGACCATCTCGGCCGCCTTGCCCGCACCGTAGAGCCCATTGAAGCGATTCGGGCTGAGATTCAGTGCCTGCTGGTAGTTTGCGAGAGCTTCATTGGCCCGACCGGATTCCAGCAGAATATCCGCCAGCATCTCGCGCGCCGGGATGTCCACTTCCCCCTGTCCAACCTTATCCTGCAGATCGGCTGCAGCGCTCATCTGTTTGACCGCTTCCTCGGTGTTGCCTTGAGCGAATGCTACCCAGGCCAGCATCTCCTGATGCCGAATGCGCGAGCCCATGCCGCTCGCTAGATAGGCGAACGAACCCTTCTTGACCTCCTCGAGCAGCGCATCGAATGCGGCCAGATCGCTCTGCGCCTGTTTCCCCTGGTGCAGATGACCGTCCCCGATCGTTCGCGCCCAGTACACCTGTGCCTGGGTGTCCGCCGGCGCACCTTTGATCGGCTGCAGTTCAGTGGCCGCCTTCCAGTCACGCATTTCCAGTGCATAGAAGATCGGAAGCTTGACGCGATAATTCGGAAACATACCAACCATGTAGTGCGACGAGACCATGTCCGGCATCGACTCGAAGTGCGCGATCGCGGCACTGGAAGCAGCAATCGTCGCCTTGGCATTGGCATCCTGCCCGCTTTGCAGATAGGCGTAGAGCAGGAAGTCATCGGAGTGAAACTGATCCATCGCGCCGCTTTCATGGTGTGCTTCCGCGGCCTCGGACGCCTGCACCGATGCCCGATTCACCGCAATGTCCTGCCGCCACATGCCGAGGCGCGCGTAGATGTGTCCCGGCATATGCACCGCGTGCGGTCCGGATGGGGCAATCTCGCCGTACTGATTCGCCGCGGCCAGGCCGTCGGTAGCCATCGCCGGATTGTCGCAGGCATGGATGATGTAATGCACCAAGCCGGGATGGTCCGGGTATTTCTTCCACAGGGGCGTCAACACTGCCATCGCTTTGCGCTCGGCCGCGACGCCGCTCTCATCCGAGTCCGCAGCAATCAGTGCTAGCGCGTAGAAGGCACCCGCATCAACGTCCTGCGGATTGTCGGCATAGAGTTTTCCGAGCGCCGTCGCGTAGCGTTCGATGCGCTTCGAATAGTCATCGGCGCCAGGGCGGAAAAAATCACTCAGCGCCGCAAGGTAGGCACGCTCGCGTTGCGTTTTCGCCGGCGTCGCCTCCGCGGCCTGCATTTCATGCCAGCCCTTCGCCATCACGGCGGCACCGGGCCGTTCCCAGATCTGATGGAAGCCGCTCAGCGCGATGCCCCAATGCGCCATGGCGCAGGAGGGGTCCGCCTTGAGGATGCGTTCGAACTGCGGCCGGGCTTCCTCGTACCAGAAGTCATGGAGCAGCGCGACGCCGCGATTGAAATCGGCACTGACCGCTGGCGCGCACGAGGTTTGAAACGACACCGTTCCCAGACGCTCGGCCGTATCCGCACCGGCGTTGACAAACATTGGCAGCACGGCAAGGAACGCCCCCACACTGACCGCGCGCGAGCCCGTCATTTTCATGGCGGGGATTCTAGCAGCTGGCGCCGAACGGACGACGGTGGTCATCAGTAGCTGCGCTGCAGCGCAATACTGCTCTCAAGAGACGGCGCGGCGGCTGGCTGGTGCCAGACGGCCGCGCAAGTTGAGTGACGTTATTGTGGTTGGAAGCTGATTGTTTTAATGGAACTGGTAGGTCACACGGGCATACACGAACTCGCCCCGTGCATCGCCATAGCTGAGGTCATAGCCACCAACGAAATTGTTGGCGCTGGCCGCGTAGTTCGCATAGGGCGGAGCCGTATTAAAGAGATTGATGATACCCAGCGTGAACTGGGTGCTCTTAGCCAGCGTGTACGATCCCTGCAGATCGAAGGTCTGGTACTGACCGACAAAGCGCTTTGCACCACTGATCGAGGACGGCGCGTCGTGATAGCGCTTCTGGTAGTGCTCTATCAGCGAGACCTCGAAGTCGCCGACGGCGTAGTCGAGCGTCGCGTTGTAGCGGAAGCGTGAAATGACACCACTATCGGCTGTTATCGTATACGGCTGATCGATAAAGTTAGTGTAGTCGCCGTTGTTGGTGACCAGCTCGGTCTGGTACTTGAGGAAGTACGTACCGTTGACGTCCGCGGTAACGCGACCCTGCGAAGGCAGGTCTACGAAGTAGCGGAAGTCCATGTCCAGCCCGCTGACCGCGGATTTGAACAGGTTCGAGTTCTGCTGGCTGATCGACACGATATTACCGGCGGCGTCGCGAATAATCAGGTTCGAAAATTGAGCGGCAGAGGCCGCGTTGGCCAGAATCGTCTGATACGGCAGACCGCCACCCACGATCGAGTTTCTCAGGAATATCCACCAGGCATCGAAGTCGAGAGTCAGGTTCTGCACAGGCTTAAGGACGGTGCCCAGTGAGTACTGATTCGACTTTTCAGGCTGCAGGTTGGGGTTGCCGCCCTGAATCGTCGTGAACTGAAAACTGCACGCCGGGTTGGCGGCTGAGAAAACAGGGCATTGAATCGGGTCACGTGTACCATTCGAGGTCACGCTGCGGGTCTGCGGCGCGTACAGGTCCGTCAATGAAGGCGCACGGAATCCGGTACCTGCCGATCCTCGCAGCAGCAGCCAAGCGGTCGGCTCCCATTTCAACGATCCCTTCGGATTCACCGTATCGCCGACCCGTTGATAGTTGTCCCAGCGTACAGCCACGTCTGCAGTCAGCGCCGGTAGGATCGGAGAGTTGAATTCGACGTAGGCCGACTCGGCAGAACGTGTCGCAAACACCGGCAGCGCGTTTCCACCCTCACCTGCAATGTCTCCGGTCTGGATCGCCGCCGACGGTTGGTAGCTAAACGTCTCGCGACGGATTTCGCCACCCAGCGCTCCCGCAAAGGGGCCCCAGGGTGTCTGGAACAGGTCACGGCTTACCGTGAAGTCGCCACTCGCCAGGGAAGTGCGCGACCGGAAGTCCTGGCCATAGAACGCGTCCTGCTGCGCCAATGCAATCTGACTGGCATCCGTGGTCGGTCCAAACGGGTTGATATTGCCTTGGTCCAGAAGAGGCATGACCTTTGAGTACAGCGCGAAGCCGTGATCCAGGTCCTCATAGACACCCACGGAGCTGAACAGCAGATGAGCGTCATAGTCCCAACCGAGCGCGTCGCCCTTGATACCACCGATCAAACGGGTCGTATTCGCCAGATCTTCAGTCACCCGCACGCCATTCGCGAAATCTCGGTAGATCAGGTTCAAAGGCTGGCATGTGCTCGCGGTCGCGCCGGTGCACAGTCCGTACTTCTCGGCCGCTGCAAGCGGATAGTAAGGACTGGTGTTCGGTAACAGGAATGCACCCGTGCCCGCCTTGACACCCGGATTGATGGCGCCGTAACCCGCAAATTGCCCTCCCGGCGCCAACGCGGTCGCCAGGTAGTTGTAATACGGATCCGAAGGCAACAGCGGATTTCCATTCGACAGGGGTACGGGCTGCACCTCGGTAATGGTCCTGACCTGCGAGAAGCTCGCCAGGCCGTACAGCTTGTTGCTGTCGTTCAGCGCCAGCTCCGCCTGCAGCAGGAAGCCGAGCTTGGTGATATCGGGCTGCAGATCGTCAAAGGGTGTATTGTCGAACCGGCATTGCGCCGGGAAGTTGACGTCATTCAAAGAGTAAGGCCCGCAATTGCCTGCGTCTGGGTTTTGCGTACTGCCCTTAGGGAAGGCCGGGTTCGTAAAGGCCGCGTGCGAACCAGGCACGTTCACGTTTGCCGGAAACGCGAAGCTTGAGGTCACATCGTTGCCGTACTGTGGCTGGTAGCGGCCGGCAAACGAACGATGGTTACCCAGTATCTGGCCCTGGTGATCGTAGTTGATGCCGAAATTGACGTTGTAGCCGTCAGACTTGATATCGCCGATGCCGGCAAACAGCGAAGCGCCTTCTTCCGAACCACCGCCGGCATGCGTCGGTGTGCCGCCATTGGCGGAGATGCTCAGGCCTTGGAAATCACTCTTCAAAATGAAGTTCACGACACCAGCGATCGCGTCGCTACCGTAGATCGCGGATGCACCGTCCTTCAGGATTTCGACGCGCTCGATGGCCGAAACCGGAATCGAACTGATATCCACGGAGGTACTGGCCCCACCGACGGCGCTGCCGCCGTACGCCGCCGAGCGCAGCCCATTGATCAACACCAGCGTGCGCTCACTACCCAGTCCGCGTAGCGAAATAGTGGAAATGGCACCGGTTGTAAATCCTGTGGCCTGCGAAGCGACTGTAGAACCGACGCTGCTGGCAGCCGCGATCTGTCGAAACAGCTGCTCGACGTTGGTCGCACCGGTGCGCTGCACGTCTTCAGAACTCAAGATTTGTACCGGGAGCGACGTTTCCGTGACTCCCTTGATCGAGGTACCGGTGACCACAATCTCCTGCAGCTCTGCAGAAGCGTCAGTCGCGTTATCTGCGGCCATGCCGGGTGCGGCGGCGGCGGCAATGGCTAAGCTCACGGCATAAGCGACGGCTTTGCTGGTTTTCATTGATTTCCCCTGGGTTGTATCCCCAACGCGCGGCTTCATTGCCGCTTGTCGCATCTGAGCCACATGGCAGGCAATGTGGCTGAATAAGCAGTTTAAGTGGACTGTTTTATTTTTACAATTGTGATCAATAGTTTCTGCTTTAGAATTTTTTATTCAGTGCGTTACCAATGGTATGTTTTCCGGGGGAAAAGCCGCTGAATCAATTGAGTCAGCGCCGCGCCTTCGGGTCGGACCTGTGTCAATCTGGCGCGCGTCGCAGGCTGCGAAAAGTAGCCAATCGCCTGCAGCCATTCTGAGGGCCACCGTACGTGGCGCGTGCGAAACACCATCGGTAATCGCGACGTTCGCGCCTGCTCTGAACAAGTCAGCTCTGACGCGTCAGGCCGCGCAACGGGCCCAGATATTTCTCGTAGTGGCGCCAGCGGCCGACCGAGCTGTGATACATGCTTTGCCGAACTTGCCAGGCGCTGGCCGTTTTGACCGCCCGGCTCGTCTGACTGAAGTTCAGACACTGCGGCTGCCAATCGAGTCCTACAAAATCCAACATCTTTCGAATCCACTGCTCCTTGTGCGACACCAGCTGCTCGTAGGGCACCTCGAGTATCGCGGCAGACGGCAGCACCGACTTCCAGTGGCGCATCAGCAGCTCATGTTGCCGGCTGTAGTGAGCCAGTTCAGCCAAATCAAACTTATAGCCATACGACGGGGATAGCGGCTGGAAATAGCACGACAAGCAGGTATCGATCGGATTGCGCGTGACACAAATGAATCGAGCCCCCGGAAATATCGTGTGAATGAGACCTAGGTAATCCGCATTCACGTTGGCCTTGTCCACCACAACCTTGCTGTCCGCACCGTGTGTGCGCAGCAATCGCAGGTAGCGCTCGCCGAGCTGGCGCCGCACCGACTCGCCGAGCCTCCCCGAACGAATCTCGGCCTCGTACGCACGATACGCGTCGTTCCAGAACGTGAGTTCGCCCGCGCCTGTCGCCCGCGGGTGCGACGCGATAATCTGCTCCACCAGTGAGGTTCCGGATCGCATCATACCGACGACGAACACCGGTTTGGCGCACTCCAACGGCGTGCTGACGCGTGACGGGTTGGGCGAATAGCCGCCGATCAGATCGCGGACCGCGGCTTCGCGCGCGTACGGGTCGTACTTCGGGGCCACTTTGCGCCGCAGCTGATTCGCGCGTTGGTAGTGTTTGAACGCCCGCTCGTAGTCGCCGAGGTCATCGAAGTACTTGCCTAGGGCGAAGCGCAGCTCCGCTTCTTCCTGCGGCTCAATCGCGCTCGCCAGAATCTCTTCGGCACCACGCTGCCATTCGCTGTCGGCGGCTGTCATCCTGCGAAGGCCTGCAAGTTCCGCCCACGCCGCCGGCATCCTGGGCCTCGATTCGAGCGCACGGATGAACAATTGACGTGCGTCGTCGAAACGACCGTTCAGTCGCTCAATGCGTCCCATACACAACAGCGCTTCCGCGTCGCGGGGCGCCAATCGAAGCACCTTCGTGAGCAGCGCTTCCGCTTCGCTCACGCGAGCCTGCATGATCAGAACATTCGCCAGATTGCACTGCGCGCGCAGGAACGTTGACTTCGATTTGATCGCGCGGCGCAGGACAGTCTCAGCTTCCGGGTACTCGCCGCGCGAATAGAGCGCAGCGCCCAGATTGCAGAGCGCTTCTGCGTTACTCGGCTGCAGTTCAAGGACACGTCGGAAATAGTTCTCAGCCTCGTCGTATGCACCCAGCTTCCACTGTGCGGCTCCGAATCCGTGCCAGCCGTCCGCGTTGCCGGGCTCCTGCTGAACGATCTGCAGGAAAGCATCGGCCGCCTCGCGGTGCCGACCTTGCCTCGCGAATTTGTGAGCTTCCGCCAGCAGTTCCTCGGTCTTGCGGAATACCGGTCGCTTGTGACGTACCGCTTCCACGGGATCGGAACTGGCGGCGTCCCGTTGTTCGCTCGCCAGCTGCGTCAGCAACAACTGCATGAGATGCTCAGCGAGCGCTGGTTCGATGCCGTTATCCAACAGCTTGGTCTTGAAGGAGCTCGCAAGCTTTGCCTTCTTATAGAGATTCAGACGCAACGACCCGGCCTGGCTCGCGATTTTTTTCAGAAATGCGCGAAGATGCTTCGGGTCCTGCTGTGCAGCGGACTGATCGGCCCGCCGCATCCGGATGGTAACGGTCGATGCGACATCCTGGGCGAGCGCAACGCCGACGCCCGTAGCTTCGGTTGAGTCAAACCACGACAACATGCTCTAGGGCCTTGTCCCGGTGCAACAGCTGCACCCTCCAATGATGGCTAGATTTACCGAGCGAAACATTAATTTCCAGGGTTCGAATGCAATCCCGTGCAAACAGTCACAGCTCCGATGCCAGACTCGTCATATCGATCTGACATATCGTCAATCATAAATTAATATTAATTAAGAAAGGGTTACGATCGTTATCAGCGCCTGACCCATCCGGCTAAGCAGTCTCAGGCCTACAGGCGATCGCGCGGCTCGATACCCATCTGCCGGGCAAGCCTCAGGATAAGGTAGTCGCCCTTGGCAAATTGACCGCGCAGATGAAGTTGTTTCGCTGCTCCATGTGCCTCGTTCTCGGCGCCACTGGACTGCGTGCGTCGTTGGCGCAGGCCCAGACCCCCTCACCGCTCCAGGAGTGGCAGTACTCGGGCGGCGTGATTCTCGCCCGGTTGTTCGAGCCAGCCCTGCCTACCTTTAGAACCATCACCGGACTGGCAGCCGAGTTGCAACCCGCGTATGACGGGTCACGCGCCTATCGGCTCGAAGGCGGCCCGGACGTCAATGTCTACTATCGTGACGTCGCGTTCATCAGCACCGGGGACGGGATCGGTTATAACGTGCTGCGTGGCAGTCACTATCAGGTCGGCGTCGCGATGACCTACGACCTCGGCCGCAGGGTGGATCAGGACGATGCCAATCTGCACGGCATGGGAAATATCTCCCCCGCTCCGGTGGCCAAGCTCTACGCATCGTGGGTGCTATCGAAGAAGCTGCCGCTGATCCTGCGGGTGAGCGCACGGCAGTTCATCGGCGGTGCGCAGGGCGCCGTCGGCGACATCGCAATCTATACCCCGCTGCCCGGCAGTTCGCACACTTTCGTGATGTTCGCGGGACCGTCGCTGACTCTGGCGACCAATCACTACCTTCAGGTGCTGTACGGTGTGACGCCTCTGCAATCCCGCGCGTCGGGTCATCCGATCTACGCGATCGCCCACGACGGAACGGCTGCGGCCGGCGTCGGGTTCAGCGCGACGAAATTCTTTGGCTCACACTGGCTCATCAATTTCGACGGTGCGCTCAGTCAAATCCGTGGAAAGCCTGCGCGCAGCCCGGTGGTCGAGAAGATCAATCAGCACGTGGCGGTGCTGTCGCTCAACTATCAGTGGTGAAGCGTCGCCGGGTTTCGAGTCTCAGGGGGTCGGCACGTCCGAGATGATCCCGAGGCGCTTGTATTCCTCGGCCACACGCGGCCACAGGGTAACCGCCTGCGCGATATCCGCATTACCTTGCTGCGCCCTGCCTGATCGCAACTTGTCGATGCCCCGTCCATACCATGCCCAGGCGTCTTTGGGATTCAACTTCACAGCGGTATCGTAGTCGGCAATCGATTTGTTGAAGTCTCCCATTCTCAGCAGAATAAGGCCGCGACTGTCGGCGATCCTCGCATAGAGGGAGCTCGACTTATCCGTCAGCCGCATTGCCGAATTGCAATCCTTGAGTGCCAGTGGAAAGTCCATTCCTCCCAGTCCTCTGATCCAACAGCGCTCATTCAGGACGTTGGGCAGCCGTGCATCCTCGCCGTGCGAGTCGATCCACAGATTCATCTGACTGATTGCAGGATCAAACTGATCGGCGTGTTCGTAGGCCAGCGCCATCCGAAAGCGTTCATTGGCCTGTTTCGGTGCGATCGCATCGGCGGCATCGAGATCCATACGGCCACCAGGCTTGTCACCCGTGCGAATCTTCAGTTCGGCGCGCGCCAGCAGTGTGTTCAGATCGTTCGGTCGCAGCTGCAGTGAGCGATCGAAATCCGCCATCGCGGGGGCGAGTTGCTTCAGCTCCTCATGCAGGAGCCCGCGCCGATAGACATATTCCGCGTTGTCGGGCGCCAGATCACAGGCACGGTTCAGCGCGGTCAGGGCCTGATCAAAGTCACGACGCGATTCGAACGCCTCACCGCGGCGTGCATAGTCTGCAGGATCGTCTGCATCGGAGGCGACCGCAGTTGGACTGGCCTCTTCCTTGGGGTTTGGAACCGTGGACGCAGCGACGTCCGTTGGTCCATCAGGGGCGGTTACCGGAGCCGTCGCGGCGGCGGACTGCGCACTGGAAGCGGCTGTATTCTTGGGCTT
>DATMRM010000218.1:0-17592 GCA_035566155.1 Steroidobacteraceae bacterium
GCCGCCCAGTCCGGCGATGACACCAGGGTTCGGGGCCCCTACTGCGCTGGATGCCACCAGGCTCAGGTACGCTTCCCAGTCGGTGCCTTGATACAGCTGCCCGCTCGGCTGGAGGGACTCCTTCGCGTAGAAGGCACCCACCAACCACTGCAACGGACCCGCCTTGCCGGCCAGCCGCAGCTCTTCGCTGAACTGCTTGAAGTCTGTGCGGTTGAAGGCCGTCGGCGGCGACTGCAGCAGGTCGATGCCGGTGTAGTCGAAGTCGTTGCCGCCGCCTTGCGTGTTATCGCGCCAGGCCGTGATCGACGTCAATTTGGCCCAATCGAGGTTCCAGTTCAATTCACCGGAAAAGCCGTAGTCACGCACAAACGCCCTGATCGGCTGGTTGGCCCACGCCGTGTACTTCGTCGGCGTCAGCGAGATGCCGCTGCCATTCGCGCCCCCATTGTTCGCGAACGCAATGGCATTGATGATGGGTTCGAACGGGCCGGTATCGATCGGCACAGCGCCGCAGCAAGTCTCGTTGCGCTTGGAGACGTCGGCGATCAACAGGAAGTCGATGTTGTCGGTCGGCGTGAACAGGAATTGCGCGCGCGCCACCCACACATTGCGATCGTCAGTGCTGTGCTGGCTGAGAGGCCCCTCGCCGTTGAGCAGCTGCATCCAGCCGTCGCGGCGCTGGTACTCGACGAATAAGCGGGCGGCAATGCCTTCAGCAATCGGTCCTGTGACCGAGGCGTTGACTTCGCGATCACTGAAGTTGCCGCCGGTGATCTCACCGGTGGCTTCGAAGGTCTGAGACGGCCGCTTGCTCGTGATGTTGATCACGCCGGCGTCGTTGTTCTTGCCGAACTGCACGCCTTGAGGCCCTTCGAGAATTTCGACCTGTTCGAGCTCGCCCAGGTCGCCGAAGCCGACACCGTTACGTGGTCGGTAAACGCCATCGATCACGATACCCACCGACGATTCCAGGCCCGGGTTGTCGCCGACCGTGCCGATACCGCGAATGCGCGCCACGGTCGTGCTTTCAGCCGAATCCGACGTCACGGTCAAACCCGGAGTCAGCGTCTGCAGGTCTTTGATGTCCTTCACGCCAGCGTCCTTGAGCTGTTGTGAGGACACTGCAATCACCGAGATCGGAACGTCCTGGAGGTTCTCCGAGCGTTTTTCCGCAGTCACGATAACCTCGTCCAGCTCTGGAGAGGCATTGGTGTTGGCATTCGCCTCGCCAGCGCTCCAAGCGTAACCGCTCGCCATGGCACCGGAGATCGCCAGGGCCAGGGTAACGGCTCGTCGTAAAGGTACACTTGAACTCTTCATACTCCCCTCCATAGTCAACTTTGTTTTCGAAGCAACCGCACCGCGCCAGATTGCCAAACTCTCCACACCGTTATCACTATTGGCATCGGTCATTATTTCCGCCCCTCGAATATGTGTCGCAAATAGACAAAACCGGTTGTCGTAGGTGGTCTGCGCCGTCAGGCCTCGAGTGCACTGCTGAAGCGCGCCATGTGGTAATCCGCATCGCCGAAGCCGATGTTGATCATGGTCAGTCGCTTGAAGTAGTGACTGACGATCATTTCGTCCACCAGACCCATGCCGCCGTGCAGCTGCACGGCCTGCTGGCTCACCAATCGTGCGGCCTGTCCGATGTAAGTCTTCGCACCCGAGATCGCGCGTTGGCGTGCCGCCGCGTCGTCGGAATCGGCATGAACCGCCGCGATGATGGCCATTGACCGCGCCTGCTCGGTGGCTATGAACATGTCGGCCATGCGGTGTTGCAGAGCCTGAAATTTTCCGATCGGCACGCCAAACTGCTTGCGCGTTTTCAGATGATTCAGTGTGGCTTCGTTGAGCGCCGTCATGATCCCGATAGCTTCGGCGCACAGCGCGGCGATGCCGCGATCGACACCTCGCTCGATGATGTGGATCGCCTTGCCCGGACCGCCGATCATCGCGTCGGCGCCGACGACTACGTTCTCGAAGCGCACGTCGGCAGCCCGGCGTCCGCATTGAGTCGTATAGCCCGTGAGGCTGACCCCCGGCGCGTTGCGATCGACCAGGAACAGCGCTAAGCCATCACGATCCGTCAGGCTACCCGAGATCCTCGCCGACACGAGGTATCGATCGGCGGATGGGCCATCCTGCACGACGCTCTTGTCGCCAGTGAGTCGCCATCCGCCTTTGCCGTCGCTGACCGCGCGGGTGGCGACATGCGCCAGATCGTAGCGTCCCGCCGCCTCGTAGCAGGCGAAGGCCACTTTCAGTTTGCCCGCCGCGATCGCGGGCAACACGGCCTGTTTCATGGCCGCCGGTGCGGCGTCCCGAATCAGACAGCCGCTGAGCACCACGCTGCTGAAGTAAGGTTCGAGCAGCAGGCCACGACCGACCATTTCCATGATCAGCATGATGTCAACCGCATTGCCACCCAGGCCGCCGTACTCCTCAGGGATCGGCAGCGACAGCAGGCCCAGGTCCGCGTATTGCTTCCAAGCGTCGGCAGAGAAGCCGAGGTCGGAGCTCGACAGGTTGCGACGTGTTTCGAAGTCATATTCACGCGAGACGAAGCGCTGCAGGGTCTCCTGGAGCGCAAGCTGTTCTTCGGTGTAACTGAAATCCATCGACGCGTTCTTACAGGCCAAGAATGTGGCGCGAAATGATGTTCTTCTGAACTTCATTCGAGCCAGCGTAGATCGAGGTCTTGCGCAGGTTGAAGTACTGCCCGGACAGCGGCGGCGCGTACGGCCGGTAGTGCTCGCCCAGTAACGGATCGACGACCCATCCGATATCGAGCCCGTCGTGAAAGTACGGCAGCGCATCGTGTCCGAGCGCCGACATCTGCAGCTCGGCGATCTGCTGCTGGATCTCCGAGCCTTTGATCTTCAGCACTGAGACTTCAGGACCGAGCGCCTGCTTCTCGTTGACCATGCTGGACAGCACGCGCAGGTTAGTGATCTCGAGGGCCATCAGTTCGAGCTCGACCTGCGCGATACGATCGCGGAAGCGCGAGTCCTGTATCAGGGGCTTGCCATTCGCCATTTGCTCGCTGGCGATCTGCTTGAGCTTCTTGAGGGCACGCTTACAGGTGCCGACGCCGGCGTTGCCGGCACGTTCGTGATTGAGCAGAAACTTTGCGTATGTCCAGCCCTGGTTCTCTTCTCCGACGCGATTGGTCAGTGGCACCGAGACGTTGTCGAACCAGATTTCGTTGACCTCGTGTTCGCCGTCGAGCAGCGTTATCGGTCGCACCGTAATACCCGGAGTCCTCATGTCGATCAGCAGAAAAGAGATGCCTTCCTGCGGGCGACCCTCGGTGCTGGTCCGGACCAGACAGAAAATCCAGTCGGCGTACTGGCCGAGCGTGTTCCAGGTCTTCTGTCCATTGACGATGTAGTGGTCGCCGGAACGAACCGCGCTGGTTTTGAGCGAGGCGAGGTCCGAGCCGGCGCCGGGCTCGGAGTAGCCCTGGCACCACCAATGCTCACCCGACAGGATGCGGGGCAGGAAATATTCCTGCTGCTGAGGATTTCCGAACGCCATCAGCACCGGTGAGACCATTTTGAAGGCGAACGCGATTTGCGGTGGCGCTCCGGCCTCCACGCGTTCTTCTTCGAAGATGTGCTGCTGAACGATGTTCCAGCCGGTGCCGCCGAATTTCTGCGGCCACATGACGGCGCCCCAACCCTTTGCGTTCAGTATTCTTTGCCAGCGGATGAAGTCTTCCTTGGCCAGCCGTTTGCCCAAGCGCGACTTCTCGCGAATATCCGACGGTAGCTCCGCTTCCAGGAACGCGCGCACCTGCGCGCGAAAAGCTTCTTCTTCCTGGCTGTATTTCAAATCCATCGAATATTTTTCCTCGAAGGATTGCTGCCCGCTGCAGCTCACCCTCCGAAACACCCCCGGCCGCAGGCCGGATATTCCGGCCGTCCTCAAGCCAAACTAAATATAGCTTAAGGTGTTGCTATATTGTGGCGTAGTCGCCGAGGGTGTTTAGCAATTGGCGCCAACCTCTTCACTTCAAGCGCCAATCATCTGTTGCCGATACACAACAGCAGTGTACTAAATCTAGTAAATTCAACATTTGCGCGGTTCACTAATTTGACCGCGCAATCGTTCCACGTTTTCGCTGTTCAGTCTCGTCGCACCGTGTGTTTGTGGCAACGGCCGCGGTACTTTTTACGACTCAGTCCAGCAGATCCGGTTGCTCCTGGACGATCCGCGCGTACAGCGGCTGGAACTGGAACCAGCCCGCGAAGGGTGAGCCAATTACCTGATAGGTCTGCTGCGCCGCTTCCTTCGATACATGTTTCGGGGCGACACCGGCGCGGGCGGCGGCCGCTTCGGCCAGCAGCTGGACGTGACACGACCGCTCGAGCGTAATGAACCACCACGCCGCCTCATCCACGGTCTGTCCAACAGTCAGCAAGCCGTGATTCTGAAGAATGGCAGCCTTATTCTTACCGAGCGCCTTGGCAATGCGGGTACCCTCATCCGCGTCCAGTATCACGCCCGTAAAATCCTCAAAAAGGGCATGATCTTCGTAGAATGCGCACACATCCTGAGTGATCGGATCCAGACGCCGGCCTAAGGTGGACCACGCGCGGCCGTAGGTCGAATGCGAGTGCGCAGCGCCGACCGCGTCCGGGCGCGCCTGATGCACCCGCGAGTGGATGGCAAACGCTGCGGTGTTCACTGGATGGCCGCCTTCCACCACCTTCCCCTCGTGATCGCAGCGAATGAGATTAGAGACGCAAATCTGGCTGAAGTGCACCCCGAAGCCGTTTACCCAGAAGGTATCGGGGAATTCGGGGTCGCGCGCGGTAATGTGGCCAGCGACACCCTCATCGAACCCGAACTTGGAGAACAGTCGAAACGCTGCAGCGAGCCGCTGCTTGCGATGCAGACGCTCCTCCTGAAGGGTCGCGAACTTGGGAGGCTCCGGAAGCGCCCCGCGTGCGCCCATTTCCAAAACCGGATTCGTCCGCTCTTGCATCGCAGCATTCATTCCAGTTGGCACTCCTTTTGTCTTGAGCTGATTCTATCGCCTTCGCGGCGAGGCCGCCGCCCGCGGGCGCGAACCTTGTTTCCAATTGTAAGGTGTCATGTTTAGTCAACCCGAGCGTAGAAGTGAATGCGATATAATTTTCTCAACCAAAAACCGTCAAACCTGTCGGGGGATTTCAATGGTCCGCATGATAATCGCAGCGCGTTTCGCGCTGGCCGCGAGTATCTGTTATGCAGCGTGCGCGTCAGGGCAATCAACAGCCGCACCGGCAGCCGCACCGGCAGCCACACCGGCTGCGCCGGCAGCCGCGCCGGCGATGGCGCCGGTCGAGCCGTCCAACACCGACTATTCCAAGCCGGCGGTATGGCTGTGCTGGCCCGGGCGCCAGGATGCATGCACCCAGCCGCAGGATGCGACCATCGTCGCCGAGAACGGCACGCTCAAACACGAGGCCTATCACGCCGCCAAGAACCCGGCGATTGATTGCTTCTACGTCTATCCCACCGTATCAACGCAGACCACCGGCAACTCCGACCTAACCGTCACGCACGCGGAGACCTCCGTGGTACTGGCGCAGTTCGCCCGCTTCGGCGAGCAGTGCCGGCTGTACGCGCCGATGTACCGGCAAGTGACCCTGACGGCATTGCGCGCGGGAATCGCAGGTCAGCCGATTTCGATAGACCGCAATCTCGGCTACAGCGACGTGCTCGCTGCCTGGCGCTACTACCTGGCGCATGAGAACAAAGGCCGCGGCGTCGTTCTCGTCGGACACAGCCAGGGATCAGGCGTGTTGACCCGCCTGGTCCGCGAAGAAATCGACGGCAAGCCGGTTCAATCGCAGATGATTTCTGCGATTCTCATGGGGACGGTTCTGCCGGTGCCCAAGGGCGCCGATGTCGGTGGCGCCTTCAAGCACATCCCGCTGTGCCACTCCAACAGCCAGATCCACTGCGTGATCGCATTCGCCGATTTCCGCGCGAATGTGCCGCCGCCGTCCAATACGCGCTTCGGCAAAGTCCGGGATGAAGGAATGCAGGCGGCCTGTACCAACCCCGCGGCGCTCCGCGGCGGCTCGGGCAAGCTCGATGCGTACCTGTCTTCGCGAAGCATCACAGCCACCGAGCCCGCTGCGCAACAGGCATCCTGGACGGTCCCACAGCAGACCATCGACACGCCGTTTGTCAAAGTTCCGGGAATGTTGAGCGCCGAATGCGTCAACAATGAACATGGTTCCTACATCGCTGTGACCGTGCATCCGTCGAGCACCGGCAAGCGCACCAATGAAATCACCGGTGATGTCGTGGCCAACGGCAAGGTTCTGGAGGATTGGGGTCTGCACCTGATCGACGCCAACCTGCACATGGGAAATCTGGTCGCGATCGTCGGTACCGAGGCCAGGACCTATAAGGCCGCGGCGCACTAGTCTTCAGCTTGAAGCAACGCACTGACGCGGGGCGTCACCCGCCCGCGTCAGTCGCGCAGACATCTCCGACAATCTGCGGCGTTGAATATCCTTCGGGGGAATGTTCAATGATCACCATGCCGCAGTTCGGCGGTGCGTGAAGATTTCTCCAGTCGCCCGTCACATACGCCTGCAGTACTTGCATCACGCCTCCGTGACTCACGATCACGACGTCGCGAGTAGGGTGTGCCCGCGCAAGCCGATCCAATATCGGCCCAACGCGGGCTCTGACATCCTCATAGCTCTCGCCCGCTTCCGGACGCCAGGCCCACGGGGTGCTCGTGCTATAGCCCGGCGAGCGCTCCAGTTCATCGTACGACTGCCCTTTGAGCGCACCGACGTCACGCTCATAGAGGTCCGTCTCGATCTCGAGCGGAAGGCGCAGTCGCCCGGCGATGACGCGCGCGGTCTCGCGCGCCCGCAGGAAGGGGCTCGCGACAACCACTTCGGCCTTGAACATCAGCTCGATCTGATCGGCGACCTCACTCGCCTGCCGATAGCCGAGTTCGGTCAGCGGCAGCTCCGCAGGATTGATGGCGAAGATGCGGTCACGGTTGCCATGGCTTTCGCCGTGCCGGACCAGAATGAGCTTACTCATGCCGACCGTATCTAGACTTCAACGCGGTAGTTGAAACCGATCTCATCTCCCGCCAAACCGCGGCTCCAGGTGGAAGAACCGATGAGCTCGCTCGTCAAACTGCAGTGCATCCACCACGCACGAATGGATGACATCGCAGAGCCGCGCGCGCACCGGTTCCAGATGCTCACGCAGTCCGTAGATTTTCACTTGCGCCATGGGCTTGTCCTGTTGGCAAATAGGCAGCGATTGCATTCACCGCGCGCGCGACAAACTCATCCTTCTCTCCTACCGGGGCGACGTAGCTCAGCACCGATCTGACAGCCCCCAAACCTTGGGCTCGGGCAATGATCCAGCCCGCCAGATACACCGAGGCTAGACAGCCTCCCGCGGTGGCGACATTGCCGCGCGCATTGAACGGCTGATCAAGCACCTGGATGCCGGCCTTTTCGACCCAGGGTTTGGTGCTCGAGTCGGTGCACGCGGGTAGCCCGTCAAGCAATCCAAGCTTTGCCAGCAGCAACGCACCCGAACACTGGGCGGCGATGAGCTGACGGTGCGGATCAAACTTGAGCTGGGACATCAGCTCGGCATCCTCCGCGATCTCGAGCGTGCGCACTCCGCTGCCAACGATGACCGCGTCGGCGGAGCGCGCCTCAGCCAGCGTCGCTTGTGCATGCAGGCGCACGCCATTCATCGACGTGATCTTCGGTGTGCTGCTGGCGATCACGACGCGGCCCACGGGTCTCAGTGCGCGCCCGAGAATGTTCATCGCCACCATCGAATCGATCTCGTTGAATCCGTCGAACGTCACGATTGCGATCAGCATGTGTGCCTCCGTTGCGCCTTCAAAGGGGAGCCGCGAGCCGCGCGTGAATCGCGTGCTTCCAGCGTCCGGATTTGAATCGCCAGATCAACAGCGAACCCTTGAGGACATAGTCGCCGATGATCGAGCTATAGACCCACACGACCGGCAGATGCATCGCGGTAAACAGCGCCGCCAGACCGCAACGCATGCCAATCAGGCCGAGAAACGTTGACATCAGCGGGAATCGCGTATCGCCGGCGCCACGCAATGAGCCGCCGATCGCCATGTCAACGCCTAGCAGCGGCATCATTGCCGCCAGTATATATGTGAACTCCGTGGCGCGCTGTACCCCCACCTGATCCGTGCCCAGAAAGAAGTGCGCCAATCCGGGGGCATTGAGCACCACGATCAGGCCGACCATCGCCATCGCGCTGACCGCGAGAGCGCACGCGCGCCAACCGCTGCGCGCCGCGGCTTCCAGATCCCCTGCGCCGAGATTCTGTCCGACCAGCGTCGAACCGGCGATCGAAAAGCCGGTGCCAATGACCATCGCCGCGTTGAGCATGTTCACGCCGACATTGTAGGCGGCAAAGGCTTCGGTACCGTAGAAACGCCCGATCAGCGACAGGAACAGGAAGAATCCGGCCTGCAATACCAGCTGCTCGATGGCAACCGGATAGGCGATATGAAACAGATGGCGATAGCGATCGAGCCGCCACAGATCGCTGCTCAGGAACTTGATCGTCAGTCGTTGCCGCGACCATAGCAGCAGCAGTACGCTGCCGCAGAGTGTCAGCGACAGACCTGAGGCGAACGCCGCTCCAGCGGGCCCCATGCGCGGCGCACCTAACTTGCCGAAGATGAACGCGTACAGCAATGGCAGGTTTACCAGATTGACGGCCAGTCCGAACACCAGGGGCGTCCATACATTGCCGGCAGCACGCAGCGCACCGGAAAAAATGATGTCGATCGCGAAGCCGCAGATGAAGGCCGACAGCCAGAAGATGTTGCGGCTCGCCAGGTTCGCGGTGTACTCATCCAGCCCGAACAGGTCGGCAATGTTCCGCGAGAACAGCATGCCAGTTAGTGTAATGATCGCGCCGGCGGCGGCGCCCACGACCAGCGAGGTAATCGTGATCCGGCCCGCTTCCTCGCGCTGACCGGCGCCCCAGGAGCGCGACACCAGTGCCGTCGTTCCCACACCGATGGCCGTAAACACGGCTTGCAACGCAAAGAACACGCGCTGGCCGGCGCCGACCGCAGCCACGGCGGAGGCACCCAGTCCGCCGACGAACTTGGTTTGCACCAGGGCCACCATCGAGAACATCAGGTTGGCGGCGATCGAAGGCAGCGCCAGCTGCAGGATGTGCGGGCGTTGCGGAACCGGAGTGGCAGCGGTTGACTCAACGCTGCTCATAACACTCCGGACCGACCAGAAGAGGTCGGGTAGGCGGGATCAGCCGCACCGACGGATCCCGTCGGTGCGGCCTCGAGGTGGCGCGATCTACTGCTTTTTGCCCGTGAAAGTGCCGTCACCAAACGAGCCAAGCTTTACTTTGCCATCGGTGATCTTGTCGCCGTCCAGCGTACCGGTGTAGACCACTTCCAGGTCCTGTCCCTGGGCATTGATCTTGTACGACAGGGTGATCACGTTGCCTTTGACGCTCCCGGTGACTGGCGCTTCACCGAGCTGGCCTTTGTAGGTGCCAGTCACCTGATCGCCCTTCTGGACCAGCGTGAAGGTGGGGCTGCCGGTGCCAGCCTGCGTTTCCACCGTCATCAGCCAGTTGCCGGATACGTCGGCAAAAGCCGCGGTGGACATCAGGAAACCGAACGCTGCAAGCAGCGGCGCTAAGAAAATGTTACGGATCTTTTTCATTGTCACTCCTCCCCAGTTGGACAGCGGGGATGGGTAGGTTACACAGTCTGCAGAGCGCTTGTCATTTCGTTCGCGGCGCTCATACTGCGCGTCCAGGTTATTTGCTGTTGCAGGAGAATGCAGATGTTGATGCGAACTGCCCGCGTCGCTGGAATGGGGATCGCCCTGCTGGCTTTGGGAACGACTGGCACTCCGGCTGTCGCGCACCATGCCTTTCAGGCTGAGTTCGATGGCAATGCCCCCGTCATGCTCCAGGGCAAGGTCATGAAGGTGGAGTGGATCAATCCTCACACCTGGGTCCATATGGAAGTCATCACCGACGGACAGCCGCAGGAGTGGATGGTCGAGGCCGGCACACCGAACACGCTGCTGCGCGCCGGCATTAACCGCGACACGCTCAAGCCTGGCGAAGAGATCATCGTGCGCGGCTATCGCGCCAAGGACACCCGCTGCCGTCCGGCCTGCAAAGCCAATGGGCGGGACGTGACCTTCACCGACGGGCGCAAGGTGTTCATGGGCTCAAGCGGCACGGGCGCGCCGCGCGATGGATCCGACCCGAACGAGAAGTAACGAAAGCTCAACGGATGGGCCAGTTAGCAGCCTCGCCTAGCGCGACGCTGCTCCCATCATCTCCTGGAAGTTCGTCGTGTAGAACTTGTGCTTATCCGTCTCCGAGGTCTGTTCCAGCGTCCGCTCGAACCGACCGACCGGATCGTCGGTGCCTTCCGGATGGGGATAGTCGCTGGAGAACAGGAACAGGTCCGCTCCGGCGTCCCTGACCAGACGACCGACGTCCTCTCCCGGGAACGGGGTGAATTTAATCGCGCGGCGGATATACTCGGATCCCTTCAACGACAGCGCAGCGACCGACGGATCGGTCCGCTTGAAGATCCTCTGACTCAGATCCAGCGTTCGCAGGTACTGCGGTACCCAGCCCGCACCGAGTTCGATGACCCCTCCCCGCAGCTTCGGGAATCGCTCCAGCACGCCATCGAACACCAGTGCCGTCAGAAACTGCTGCGGTCCGATCGACAACAGCATGAAATCACGCACCCGCAGATTCTCGCCGCCCTCCGCGCCGGTAATGTCCTTCGGCCGCGGCTGACCGTTGTTCTCATAGGCTGAAAGCTTGGCGGAACTATTCGGCCCGACGTGCAGCATGAACGGGACATCAAGATCGCAGAATGCCTTCCAGACGCCGTCGAAGTCCGGATGGCCGGGGGATTTGTCACCGACCGGCTGACCCGGCACCCAGAAGGTCTTGCAGCCCAGGCGCACCCCCTCCTTCAGTTCCTCTACGCAGCGCGCCGGATCGGCCAGTGAAAGCTGCCCGACGGCCAGCAGACGCGAATCCTTACCGCAGAAAGCGGACATTGCCCGGTTGTGAGCGCGAATTCCGCCGTAGCGCAGGTCCAGATCCTCATGATGCAGATACTGCGTACCGGAAAAAGTCGAAAACACGAGCTGCTTGCGAAAGCCCAGATCATCCAGTGCCGCAGCCCGCTCGCCGGCGTCGAACGCACCTGGCGCCTGCCACCCCTTGGGACCCTTGACCACATCGTGAGCCTGCACGCCGGCGCTCGCACGATCCTTCTGTGCGTTGATGGCGGCTCGAATCACATCGAAACTCTTGGTACCCGACTTCAGCAGACTCATCTCGGGCAGCCTCGGCAGCAGCTCCGGATCAACGAAGCTCGCGATCCACTCCGGCGTCTCCATGATGTGACTGTCAGCGTCGTAGTAGGGACGGTCAACCGCGTACGTCATGTCAAATCCCCAAGCGCGCCCAATCCGTCGGGGCTATTACACTCACGCTATAATTAGGTAGCCGCCAAGTCAAGTTGAGCCGCGCGTCGCACCGCGATGTCACGATCAGCGCTGACTGTTTCTAGACGCTGGCGCGCCGCCGCGAGCACGGCGGCCGGCGCGCGCTCCGGCCGCCCGCAGTCGAACGGCGGCTCAGGAGCATACTCAATCCCGAGCTGCAAGGCCTGTGCAGACGCGGCGCCTGCGATCTCGGCTACGACGGTCAACGCCATGTCGATTCCGGCGGTGACGCCGCCGCCGGTGATGGTCCGACCGACGCGCACGATTCGAGCGGGATCGGGCTGTACGCCGAATTCGGTCAGCAGATGACGCCAAGCCCAATGACATGCCGCTCGCTTGCCGCGCAGCAGACCTGCCGCCGCCAGCAGTAGCGATCCGGTGCAGACCGATGTGACATAGCGAGCGCAGCTCGCCAGACGACGCAGTTGCGACAAGTACTCCCGGTCGTCCAGCGCCTGGACGGTGCCGAAGCCGCCGGGCACGCACAACAGCGCACATTGCTGCACGCTTGCCAGCGGTACCACATTGGCAAAGGCCAGTCCGCCCTCAGCCTGGATGGTGCCGCCGCCAGTCGATGCCAAGGTGCACCGCGCCCCCGGCAGCCGCGAGAAGACTTCATACGGTCCCGTGAAATCCAACTGCGTGATTCGCGGATAGAGCGCGAACACGACTTCAAATGACTTTGCCATCACCCACCTCCTGATTTGACGGGATCATGTTGTCGCAATACCCTGTGGCTGGAATGACGTTATTCCCACCTTTTGCGCCATGACTCGAAACATCAGCTTCCTGATCTATCCACAGTTCCAGCTGCTGGACGCAGCCGGCCCAATTTCCGCATTCGAGGTCGCGGGCCGCATCCGACCGGGTGCCTATGCATTGCGGGTGATCGCGCTGCAGCCCGGATTGGTGAAGAGCTCGTCAGGAATCCCCCTCCCCGCCATGGCTCTGGGTGCCGTACATCGCGTGGACACCCTGATCGTGTCCGGAGGCGATGGTTCGCGTGAGGCCGCGCAATGCCCCAGGACACAGCGATTCATTCAGGCCTGCGCACGCAGCGCGCGACGCACCAGCAGTGTCTGCTCAGGGACCTACCTGCTGGCCGCGGCCGGCCTATTGGATGGCAAGCTCGCCACCACCCACTGGAGCTGCACCACCGACTTCAGGTCGCGATTTCCCAAGGTGCGCCTTGATCCGGATCGCATCTTTGTGAGGGAGGGCCGAGTCTGGACCTCCGCCGGCGTGACTGCGGGCATCGATTTGGCCCTGGCGTTGATCGAGCAGGACCTGGGCGAAAAGATTGCGCGCGCGACCGCGCGCCAACTGGTCGTCTATCATCGTCGGCCAGGGGGGCAATCGCAATTCTCGGCGTTGCTGCAGATGGAATGTTCCAGCGGAAAATTTGCGCCACTGCTGGATGAGGTGCGCAGCAGCCTGCGTCACCGCCACTGTGTTGCCGAGCTGGCAGAGCGAGTCTGCATGAGTCCACGCCAGTTCTTTCGCGCCTTTCAGGCCGACACCGGCATGACTCCGGCCAAGGCGGTGGAACGCCTGCGTGCCGATGCGGCACGCGCCGAGCTCAGCGGCAGCGCTCGCTCGGTGCAGGACGTCGCCCGCTCATGCGGCTTTGGCAGCGCCGAGCGAATGCGTCGCACATTTCTGCGCCTGTATGGGGTCTCACCTATTGGCGTCAAGCAGCGCGCGTATTGACTTCAGTGGGCCGGCCCAACGTAGATCGCGACGCCGTTTCCGGTCTTCTGATAGGTACCGACGGAGGTCCCGAATCCTACCCCCACATTCCCTGAACCGCCGCCAAAGCCGGAGCCGATGGAGCCGGACTGCCGATCGCCAATACCCTGCAGCAACACACCGTTGGCGCCGAGTTTCGCCGCCTCATCCTTCAGGCGCTGTATGACCTTATCGGTCTTGCCCTGAGCGGTTAGCGCAAACGATCCACGGCTGGAAGTGTTGAGAATCGCGATCTGTTCGTACTGTGCCGGCGGATTCGTATAAATCGTGACCTGATCCGGCGAAATAGGGGGTCGGGGCGCTCCAACCAGCACGTGCGAACTCGCACAGGCCGCTAGCGCCACGACTGCAGTGATCGCGGCCGCCACCGAGCGCACCGATGGAACTATCAGCATCACAGCTCCTGTCGTGGACGTTGAAGTCAGCTTATCAGCAGTCGGAGCTTCCCGCTCCCTCGGAAACGCCGCGGGTGCTCGCGACATCTGGGGCATCGGCATCCCGGGCACGACTGGTGGTCAAACCATGATGCGGCCAGATCGATCAGCCGCGCCGCTTCCGACACGAGAGCGATGTGGCGCTCATCCAGCGAGTGGCCAAGAGCGACCGCATTGCGTTCGAGTCGCTGATGCGCCGCCACAATCGGCGGCAGTGCAACCGCGTGGTCGCGGCGGTGCTTGCTCGGTGGTAGTTCTTAAGTCCCCGCTGAGGTCTACTCGACGGCGACACCCGCGGTACTGGCAATCTTCATGATCTTGTCCAGATGAGCCTGGACGGTCGGGAGCATTGTCTGCGCGAACTGGCTGGCGTCCTTGTCTCGCCCGGACGCTATTTCCTTCTTGAACAGCGCCAAGGCGTCACGGTGCGACTCGATCTGATTTTTGATGTAGGCCTTGTCGAAGGAATCGCCGCTGAGCAGTTTCAAGCGATCACCGGCTGCCACCTGTTCCACGCTGGGCGTGGTCGGCATCTTGACGCCTTTGTGGGCCGCGGTAGCCCATAGTTTCTGGTCCGCAGTCGAGTGATCCTTGACCATCATGCCGCCGAAATCCCTGAGCGCGGCGCTGCTGGCCTTGGCCTCGGCCAGTTTGGCGACTGCCACCTCCGCCAGTCCACCTTCACCGGCGCTCTTGTAGAACGACTCGTCGGGATTCGAATCGGCACCCAGAGCCAGCAGCGGCACGATCCCTATCAACCATCCTATGAATGCCCGTTTCATACGTAACTCCGCAACACCGCAAAGGCGGCAAACTGTGCATCGCATCGTGGACAAGCTGGCAGCATTGCGGGACCGGTTGGCCAAGCCGCAAAACCCGCGCCTTTAGCGCCATTTCGGGTAGGAAGATTCCCTCGCGTCAGCAGCAGTATGTCATGCCGCGTCGTGAAAGATCACGCCGAGCGTGAAGCGCGCTCCCGACAGCAGCTTACTCACGCCATGGCGCTGATTGACCCGATAGTCACCGCGGCTGCCTCGAACCGGGCGCTGCCGAACAGCGAATACCAGTGCATCGCCCTGTTTCAGTGGAGCGACCGTCGCTCGCGTCTGCATGCGCGGCCGCTGCTCCGTGAGAACGAACTCCCCTCCGGTGAAGTCGCGCCCCGGCTCAGACAGCAGGATCGCCAACTGCAGTGGAAACACATGCTCGCCATACAGATCCTGGTGCAGACAGTTGTAGTCACCTTCACCGTACTTGAGCAGCAGTGGCGTTGGCAGTGTCTGGCCCGCCCGATGGCAGCGATCCAGAAACTCGACATGACAATACGGGAAGCGCACATCGAGCTTCATGCGAGCATTCCAGGCGTTGGCCAGCGCCGTGAGATGCGGATAGATCTCGGTGCGCAACTGTTGAATGACGGGCAATAACGGATAACGGAAGTACTTGTATTCACCGCGTCCGAATCCGTGACGTGTCATGATGACGCGACTGCGGAAATAGCGCTCCTCGTCGTACAGTGCGGCAATGTCGTCGCACTTGGGCGGTGCAAGCAGTTGCTTCAGTACCGCCCAACCCTGGACATCGAGCGTGCCAGACAGCGCCGACCAGTGGCTATCGTTCGGCGTGCTCACGGGCGGCTCACGCCCTCGCGCGTCAACAGTGTCCGTTTGCGCTCGATCCCCCAACGATAACCCGATAGCGCCCCGTCGGTACGGACTACCCGATGACAAGGAATGGCGATCGCCAGCGGATTGGCGCCGCAGGCCTGCGCGACGGCGCGCACGGACTGGGGTGCACCGATCTTTTTTGCGATGCTGGCATAGCTGACGGTGGATCCCGCCGGGATCTTGCTCAGCGCTTTCCAGACCCGGCGCTGAAATGCCGTTCCGCGAACATCGAGCGGCAGATTGCTGCCCAGGCTGGGTGCCTCGACCAGTCCGACGACCTGCGCCACCAGCGACTCGAATCCCTCATCGGACCCTACCAGAGTCGCGTTGGAGAAACGATCCTGCAGTTCACGCACCAACTGATTGGGATCGTCTCCCATCGTGATCGCGCACACGCCCTTGGCGCTGACCGCCACCAGAATGGCACCGAGCGAACTCTGGCCCACCGCGAATCGGATCTGCTCATCGGCACCGCGTCGGCGAAACTGACTGGGCGACATCCCCAACATGGCGTTGGCCTGCTCGTAGAAGCGACTGTTGGAGTTGAAGCCCGCATCGAAGATCGCTTCCGTCACGCTCGATCCCGTCTGCAGCGAGCGTTGCACTCGCCGCGTGCGATGCGCGTTCGCGTACTCCTTAGGGGTCACTCCCGTGACCGCTTTGAACAGCCGGTGAAAGTGATAGGGGCTGATACCACTGTCTTTCGCCAGCACTGCCAGGCTCGGCGCCTCTTCGGCGGATTCGATCATCCGGCAGGCACGCGCCACGGTGGCCGCATGCTGCACCTCGAGCGGCGGTCGATCGGGGCGGCAGCGCTTGCAGGCGCGAAATCCAGCCGCCTCGGCCGCCGCCGTGGTCGCGTAGAAGGCGATATTCCCCGGGTTGGCCCGTCTGGAAGGGCAGGAGGGTCGGCAGTACACGCCGGTCGTTTTGACAGCATAAAAGAACTTGCCGTCCTGGCGGCGGTCGCGGGCCACCACCGCGGACCAGCGCGGATCGTTGAGGGTCTTGATGGCGGCAGCCTGCCGCGTGATCTGAGCTTGCATTGGAGGCATCTCCTGTTTCAGCCTAGGTGCCAGTCTGACCACCGTCACTCCCGCCACCACTCCGGGTCTTGCGATTGAATTGAATGCCCGAACAGATCCGCTTTCACAGGTTTCCAGTCATGGGGATCGAGGCGATGAGTGCAAGCACGTCGCACGTATTTCCCCGGCATACGCACGACCGGTATGGTATCGGAGTCGTTGACGCCGGTGGACACGCCTCGCTCAGCGACCGCGGCCAGGTCGAGGCCGGACCGGGTGGCCTGATCTGCGTCAATCCGGGCGAGGTTCACGACGGACGTCCGAGTGGTGGCGTGTCACGATCCTGGCGAATCGTCTATCTCGAGCCGACGCTGATGCGCGGCCGGTGCCGGGAGGTCTCTGAGGGCCGTTCGGCGACGCTGTATTTTGCCGCGCCGGTCTTTGCGGACGAAACGCTGCGAGCGCTGTTCAACCAGACCTTTGTCAGCACCGAATCGATGGCATGCGAAAGCGGACTGCTGATGATCGTCGCGCGAATGCGCGCCCGATGGACCGTCGACCGCGCGCCGTCCAGGACCACAGGATGCATCCGCCGCGCACGCGAACGCATCGACAGCAATCCCGCAGAGCCACATACACTCAGCGATCTTGCGAACGAGGGCGGCCTGAGTCGCTATCAGCTGTTGCGCAGTTTCGCGCGCGAGTTACGGCTGACGCCGCACGCCTACCTGCTGCAACAGCGTATCGCGCTGGCGCACCGGCTGATCCGACAAGGGGGACGGCCGCAGGCCGAGATAGCCATCGCGAGCGGGTTCTTCGATCAGAGCCACTTCAGCCGCTGCTTCGCACGGCAGTTCGGAGTGAGCCCGCGACGCTATGCCGCGCAGCGCGCTTAAAGCCACTGCAATTTTTTACAAGATCGCATCGCCGCAGCTGAAGCACACTGTTCGCCATGCACCCGAGCGCCAGCATCCGCCGCTGCCGTGACGAGGAGCGCGTCATCATCCTGCAGATCTGCAATCAGGCCGCTGAAGCCTATCGCCATACGATTCCGCGCGATTGCTGGAAGGAACCGTACATGCCCCAGGACGAACTTGATCAGGAAATCGCCAACGGGGTGCGCTTCTGGGGCTACGAGTCTGAACAGGGACTGTCAGGT
>DATMRM010000219.1:0-3035 GCA_035566155.1 Steroidobacteraceae bacterium
CACGCGCGTACCGCGCGCCAGCCCTTCCTGCTGGGCGCGCGAAAAGTAGAAAAACCGCAGTGTCAGCGCGCCCGAGCCATCGCTGACGCGCACCAGCAGTTGCCGTCTGCGGCGATAGACGATCTCCGACAGCAGCACCTCCCCTTCGACCACCGCCGACACACCCGCCTGCAGTGCACCGATGCGGCTGACCTGGGTGCGGTCTTCGTAGCGCAGCGGTAGCACGAACAGGATGTCCGCTGGCTGCTGCATGGGGGCTGCGCGCGATGGCGCCGGTGCAATCGCTGACGGCTTGGTCATGTCTTGCCGGGCGCGGTGGGTTCTACGCTAGAGGCTCAGGATGCATTCCACCTCAACGCGCGCGCCGCGTGGCAGCGATGCCACGCCGACGGCCGCGCGCGCCGGATAGGGTTCATGAATATACGTCGCCATGATTTCGTTGACCTTGGCGAAATGGGCCAGGTCGGTCAGAAACACGGTGACCTTGACCGCATCCGCCAGCGAACCACCGGCCGCCTGTGCGATCGCTTTGAGATTCTCGAACGAGCGGCGGATCTGCGCTTCAATGTCGCCGGACACCAGTTGGCCGGTGGCCGGATCGAGCGGGATCTGGCCGGAGATATAAACGGTGTTGCCGACTTTGACCGCTTGCGAATACGTGCCGATTGCTTTGGGGGCGTCCGGGGTCTGAATGATCTGTCGTTGCATGAGTGCTTGGGCTCTCGTGGGTGGAAGACGATAGTATGGCCGGCAAAGGCCGCCGGCCGCGCTCAATTATCCGCGCTCTGGCTGTCCTCGCCACGCTCGTCAGGCTCATCAGGCTCGTGACCGTGACCGTGCGTCGCGATCGTACGGATGACACGCAGTACGTCGGGCATCCGACGCACCACGCGCATCACGCGGGCCAGGTGCTTGCGATCAGTGATCTCGAGCACGAACACGATCACTGACATCTCGGCATCGCGCTGCTCGATCGAGACCGTGCTGACGTTGGTTTGCGTGCCGGCGATAGCGGCCGAGACGGCAGCCAGAACGCCCATGCGGGTCACCGTCTCGATGCGGATCTCCGACAGAAACAGACTCCCGGGTTTGTGCTGCCAGCTTACTGGCAGCCACTTTTCGGGGTGCTTGTGGTAGTCCTCGACGTTGGCGCAGGTATCGCGATGCATCACGATGCCACGCCCGGTGCTCAAGAAGGCCAGGATCGGATCGTTCGGTATCGGGTAGCAACAGTGCGCATAGCTGACGAGCAAGCCCTCGGTGCCGGCGACCGCCAGCGGCATCGGCGCCCCGTTGCTCACGTCAGCACGCTCAGTGGGCAGCAGCCGGCGTGCGACCAGCGGCGCCAGGCGCTCTCCGAGTCCTACTTTCTCGTACAGTTCGTCCGGATCCTTGAGGCCGAACTCACCCAGCGCCGACTGCAACGCCGCCGGTTCCACGGCGTCCAGCTTCACGTCGAACTCGGCCAGCGCCTGAACCAACAGCCGTCGTCCCAGCTCGACCGCCTCATTGCGGCGTAGCCCCTTGAGGTAGTGGCGGATGGCCGAACGCGCTTTGGCAGTCACGACGAAATTCACCCACGAAGGATTCGGAGTTGCGCCCTTCGCGGTGATGATCTGAACGGTCTGACCATTGCGCAGTACCGTGCGCAGCGGCGCCAGGCGCCGGTCGATCTTGGCCGCTACGCAGCGATTGCCGATATCGGTGTGAACCGCATACGCGAAATCGACCACCGTGGCGCCACGCGGCAGACGCAGGATCTCACCGCGCGGCGTGAAGACGTAGACCTTGTCGGGGAACAGATCAACCTTGACGCTCTCGATGAACTCCTCCGAGTTGCCTCCTTCCTCCATCTCCACCAGGTTGGAAAGCCATTTGCGCGCCCGCTCCTGTTGGGCGGAGCCTTCCGGCTCTCCACCCTTGTATTTCCAATGGGCGGCGATGCCCGATTCGGCCACGCGATCCATGTCCTCGGTACGGATCTGGACTTCGATCGGCACACCGTTTGGACCGAACAGCGTCGTGTGCAGCGATTGGTAGCCATTCACGCGCGGTATCGCAATGTAGTCCTTGAAGCGACCGGGCATCGGCTTATAGACACTGTGTACGATGCCGAGCGTGCGATAGCAGGTGTCCACTGAATCGACCGTGATCCGCAGCCCGTAGACATCGACGATCTCGGCCAGCGTGGCGCGCTTGCGCAGCATCTTGCGATAGATGCTGTAGAGATGCTTCTCGCGCGATTCGACATCGCCTGCAACAGTGGATTTCTTCAGGGCCGTTTCCAGCTGCGCGCGGATTTTGTTGAGAAACTCCTTCTGATTGCCGCGCGCGCGCTTGAGTGCACGCTCGATCACGCGATAACGCTGCGGGTAGAGCGTACGAAAGCCGAGATCCTCGAGCTCGAGCTTCATCGAATACAGCCCGAGCCGCTCGGCAACCGGCGCGTAGATGTCGAGTGTCTCGCGGGCGATGGCGCGGCGCTTGGCCGGGGCCAGCGCATCGATGGTGCGAAGATTGTGTGTGCGGTCGGCGAGCTTGACCAGAATCACGCGCAGGTCGCGCACCATCGCCAGCATCATCTTGCGGAAGTTCTCCGCCTGCGCTTCCTCGCGATTCTTGAAGCGGATCTGATCGAGCTTGGTCACGCCATCGACGATCTCGGCGACGTCGTTGCCGAAGCGCTGCGCAATGTCAGCCTTCGCGATCGGCGTATCCTCGATGACGTCGTGCAGGATCGCGCCAACGATGGTGTCGGCATCCAGATGCAGGTCAGCCAGAATTTCGGCGGCCGCAACCGGATGCGTGATGTACGGTTCGCCCGAGACGCGCTTCTGGCCCTGATGCGCCTCGGCACCGAATTCGGTCGCTTCGCGGATGCGCTGCACCTGCTCCGCGGGCAGATAGGTCGAGACCTTGGCTAAAAGCTCCTTGACCCCGGGCGTGCCGCGCCGGACGCCAGGCAGGAAACCCAGTATCGATGACGCATAGTCCACAGCGAACCCGGACCCGCGCCGTAGAGCTTAGAGCTCGCG
>DATMRM010000220.1:0-7635 GCA_035566155.1 Steroidobacteraceae bacterium
GACCCGTTCCGCCGCAGATTCCGTCAAAGAAATGGCCATCGCAACATTCTCCAATTAATTCATTTTACAACGTTTTCGCCGTCTCCGTCGCGACCAGTACCGCCTTTCCGAGCGCCGAGCGCAATGCATCTTCGACTACCAGCAGGCGACCCAGTTTCACTATGGGGACTCCCAAGCTCGCGCACCAGTCCGCGGGGGCTCCGAGCGCGGCCATTTCCCCCGCCTCCAGCCGCTCGGCCAGCCATTCGCAGACCGCCAGTGTGTGCGGGCAGCCGTAGGCGTAGTAACGGGCACCGACCAGCTGCGATCCGCGCAGACGCAGGATGAAGCGCACACGGGTCCCGTGCTCCCGATGCCCGGCCTCGCCCTCGACCAGCCGCCACTCGCCGGCGTGCTCCTCGTCCGAATCGGATTTCCCGTCTCCGGCATGCGTCAGGCTCGAGAACAGGCGCCGAACCTGCGGCTCGAGCAGATCGGCACTCATGCTGCCGCCGCTCGCAGTCGTTTCACCTCGCGCGTGACGGCAGCGATGGCCGTATCAACCTCCGCCTCGGTACTGAAGCGCCCGACGCTGAAGCGCAGCGAGCTTTGCGCCAGTTCGGTGTCGCGCCCGAGCGCACGCAGCACATAGGAAGGCTCATCACTTTCGGAATTGCAGGCCGATCCGGTCGAGACCGCCAGCTCGGTCAGACCCATCAGCAGACTCTCACCCTCGATACCGGGGAAGGCCACGTTGAGGATCGAGGCGACTCGACGGGCCGGATGACCATTCAGCAGTACCCCCTCAATGCGCGACAGGCCGTTCCACAGTCGTGTCCGCAGACGCTCGCAATGCGCCGCATCGGCCACCCGACTGGAGGCGGCCATCTCGCAGGCTACCCCGAAGCCCACGATCTGATGCACGGGCAGAGTCCCCGAACGCAGACCCCGTTCGTGACCGCCACCGAAGATCAGCGGCTGCAGCGACGCGCGACGCGCCGGGGAAAAATACAGCGCGCCCACGCCCTTGGGACCGTAGAGCTTGTGCGCCGTGAACGACAGCAGGTCGCATTTCAAATTCCTGACGTCAATGTCGATCTTGCCCGCGCTTTGCGCGGCATCCACATGCAGCGGCACACCCCGTGCCTGGCAGATCGCGCCGATCGCCTCGATGTCCTGCAGGACGCCGATCTCATTGTTGGCTTGCATGACCGACACCAGCACGGTGTCATCCCGCAGTAACTGGTCGAGCTGATGAGGATTCACCAGACCGTCACGATCGGTGTCCAGAAAGCTCACTGCGAAGCCCTCCTGCTCGAGCCGCTTGCACGGATCGAGCACCGATTTATGCTCGGTACGCACGCTGATGAGATGTCGGCCGCGCTTGGCCATTGCGCGCGCGGTACCCAGAATCGCCAGGTTGTTGGATTCGGTAGCGCCGGAGGTCCACACGACCTGGGGTGAGGGTGCGTGAATCAATGCGGCAACCTGGGCTCGTGCCCGCTCGACGCGCGCTCGGGCGATCTGCCCAAAAGGATGCAGCGATGCCGGATTGCCGAACACGCCTTCGCGCGTCAGGCACCCGAGCATCGCCTCGGCGACCCGGGGATCCACCGGAGAGGTCGCGGCGCAGTCCAGATAGATCGGGGCGGACTCACTCATGGGGTACCGCCCGGCGCCGGCGCTGCTGAACCGCGGTCAGTATGCCGCGCAGGATGTGCACTTCGTTCAGATCAGGCTCCGCGCGCTGGAACAGGCGACGTATCCGCTTCATCAGGTGAATTCCGCTCTGCGTGTGGTCCCGGAAGTCGATCTCATCCAGGACTTCGGCCAGATGCGCATAGAGACGATCCATCTCCACAGGATCCGCCAGCGGCACGGCTGGCGTCGTGATGCTGCGCGGCGCCTCCTGGGAGCGCTCCAGCACCGCGCACATGATCTCATAGGCCACGATCTGCACCGCCATCGCCACATTCAGCGACGGATAGGCGGGGTTGGCGGGAATCGCCAGCAAAGCGTGCGCATAACGCAGTTCATCGTTGGTCAGACCGGTGCGCTCGGAGCCGAACATGATCGCCACCGGCCCACGGGCGGCATGATCGACCGCTCTGTGCGCCGCGGCGTGCGGGTCGAGCACACGGAAGTTCTGATCGCGCTCGCGGCTGGTGGTTGCCAGCACCAGCCCGCAACCGGCGAGCGCCGTGGGCAGATCGGGTGTCACCCGCGCGGCGTTGAGCACATCCTCGGCACCGGATGCGCGGGCACTGGCTTCGGGATGGGGAAAGTGCTTCGGGTTCACCAGTACCAGTTGCTCGAGCGCCATGTTCTTCAGCGCGCGCGCGGCCGCTCCGATATTGCCCGGATGCGAGGTCTCGACCAGCACGATGCGAATTGGGATCGGCACTACTGGTATCCTAAACTTCCCATGCATCCACTGCTCAACATCGGCGTACGCGCCGCTCGCCGTGCCGGCGAAGTCATCGTCCGCGCCCTGGTGCGGCTCGAGTCGCTGGAAGTCACATCGAAGGGCCGCAACGACTACGTGAGTGAGATCGACCGCGCTGCCGAAGGCGAGATCATCGATGTGATCCACAAGCACTATCCCGAACATGCGATCCTCGCCGAGGAGAGCGGCCGCAGCGGCGAAAACGACACCGTCTGGATCATTGATCCGCTGGATGGCACCACTAATTTCCTGCACGGTTTTCCGGTGTTCGCGGTCTCGATCGCGGTCCAGCAGCGCGGGCGACTCGAGGCCGCAGTGATCTACGATCCGATGCGCCAGGAGATCTTCACCGCGTCGCGCGGCGGTGGCGCGCATCTGGAGAATCATCGCATGCGCGTCAGCAAACAGCGTGGGCTGGAAGGCGCGCTGCTGTCCACCGGCTTTCCCTATCGCGCTGACGAGCCCTACGCGGACAATTACTTTGCCATGTTCCGCACGCTTACCATGCTGACCGCCGGTATTCGTCGTCCGGGCTCCGCATCGCTCGATCTGGCTTATGTCGCCGCCGGGCGCACCGATGGTTTCTGGGAGTTAGGATTGAAGGCTTGGGATACCGCGGCCGGGACGCTCATGGTCGTGGAGGCCGGCGGCCGTGTCGGAACACTGGCGGGCGACGAGTATCAGCTCGGGCCAAATATTGTCGCCGGCTCGCCCAGAGTATTCGAGGGAATCGTGGCGGCCATTGCGCCGCATGTACCGGAGGCTCTGCGCAACGTGTAGAGTGCGGCCACGACAGGCAAGACAGCGGGAATTCCAATGAATCATGCCGTAGGGACTAGCGTCGGACTGTTCGCGACCAAGCCCATTGCCGACTATCACGCCGAAGCGGCGGGCAAGCACCTGATCCGCGCGTTGGGTATCCCGGCACTGATCGCCTTCGGCATCGGCTGCATCATCGGCACTGGCATCTTCGTTCTCACCGGACTGGCTGCCGCGCAGCACGCCGGACCTGCGATCGGCATTTCCTTCATCATCGCCGGACTCGGCTGCATGTTTGCGGGACTGTGCTACTCCGAATTCGCCGCCATGGTTCCCGTTGCCGGCAGCGCCTATTCGTACAGCTATGCGACGCTGGGCGAGTTCGTTGCCTGGTTCGTCGGCTGGAACCTGGTGCTCGAGTACATGATGGCCTGTGCCACGGTATCAGTCGGGTGGAGCCGCTACCTGGTCAAACTGCTGGAACATTTCAATATCAATTTCCTGCCGAGCGCGCTGACCAGCGCTCCACTGCGAGCCGTCGGCGACGGCTTCAACGTCGAGCGAACCGGTGCCATCATCAATCTGCCGGCAGTCGTCATCATCACGATTGCGGCCGCGCTTTGTTATAAGGGCATCAAGGAATCCGCGCGCGTCAACAATCTGATCGTGGCCATCAAGGTCAGCATCGTGTTGGCGGTGATTGCGTTTGGCGCCTCGTACATCAACAGCGCCAACTGGATACCCTTCATTCCGCCCAACACTGGCACATTTGGCCAGTTTGGCTGGTCTGGAATCATCCGGGCCGCCGGTGTGATCTTCTTTGCCTACATCGGTTTTGACGCGGTATCCACCGTTGCACAGGAAGCCAAGGATCCGACGCGCGGCATGCCGATCGGCATGCTCGGCAGTCTGCTCATCTGCACCGTGCTCTACATTCTGATGTCCAGTGCGATGACCGGCATGGTGCCGTTTCAGCAACTCGACGACGCGGCCCCGGTGATCGTCGCACTGAACGCACACCCCGAGCTTAAGTGGCTGCAGGTGTGGGTGCTCGTCGGCGCGCTGTGCGGCCTGACCTCGGTGATCATCACGATGATCATTCCACAGGCCCGCATCTGGCTGACGATGTCGCGCGATGGGCTGCTGCCGAAGTTCTTTGGCGCGGTACACCCCAGATTCCACACGCCCCATAAGGCGACCGTGATCACCGGCATGGCGGCCGCAACCTTTGGCGGATTGCTGCCGATCGATATCCTGGGCGAGCTGGTATCGATCGGCACGCTGATCGCCTTTATCGTGGTGTGCATCGGCGTGCTGGTGTTGCGCTACACACGCCCCGACCTGCACCGCCCGTTCCGCGTCAAGGGCATCTGGGTGGTATCGATCTTGGGCGTATTCTTCTGCGCTGGTATGGCGCTATTCCTCCCGAGTGGCACCTGGATTAGATTGCTGGTGTGGAGCCTCATCGGCTTCGCGCTGTACTTCGTCTACGGCTACAGGCACAGCCGACTGCGCAGTGGCACCGCACCGGTGACCGACGCCAGCCAACGGCAGGCTTAGCGCCGCAGGCGGATGTTGATGAGCTCGACCGCGAAGGCGAACGCCATCGCGAAGTACAGATAGCCCTTCGGCACTTCGAACTCGAATGCTTCGGCCAGCAGCGCCGCGCCAATCAACACCAGAAAGGCGAGCGCCAGGACCTTCATGCTCGGATAGCGGCGGATGAACCCGGCCACCGAGCCTGCCAGCCACAGCATGGTCAGGATCGAGATCACGATGGCAGCGGCCATGATCGGGGCCTGTTCGGGCCTGGCCATGCCCACGGCGGTGAACACCGAGTCCAGCGAGAACACCATGTCGAGCACGGCAATCTGCCCCACCACCGCGACGTAGTTGTCGAGCACGCGCTTCGCGCGCGGCGCCTGATGCGCCCCGACCGTGCTGTGAATCTCGAGCGCACTCTTCGCAAGCAGGAACAGTCCGCCGGCGCCCAGGATCAGATCGCGCCCCGAGAAGCACTGATCGAACGCGCTGAACAGCGGCGCGGTCAGGCGCGACAGCCACACCACGCACGACAGCAGCAGCAGCCGGGTCAGCATCGCCAGCATCAGACCGACCGTGCGGGCGCTGCGCTGCCGGGCAGCCGGAAGCCGTTCCACCAGAATCGACAGGAAAATGACGTTGTCGATCCCGAGCACCGTTTCCAGCAGCGTCAGGATCGCCAGCGCGATCCAGTTCTGCGGAGACTCGAGCGCAGTGAGCACGTGCCCTAGGGCGTATCGTCAGCCTGTCGGCGGGGCGGTGGTGGCAGGACGTGCTCGGCTTTCAGACCACAATCGAGCGCGACCGCGCTGGAAATGTAGATCGAGGAGTAGGTGCCGGCGAGGATGCCGATGATCAGGGCCTCCGAGAAGCCCCGCAGTACCGGACCGCCCAGTGCGTACAGCGCCACCACCACGATCAGCGTGACGACCTTGGTCATGATGGTTCGTGACAGCGTCTGATTGATCGACTGATCGAGCACCATCACCGGATCGAGGCGCCGTGCGACGTGAAAGCGCTCGCGGATGCGATCGAACACGACCACGGTGTCGTTGAGCGAATAGCCGATCACCGCCAACATCGCCGCCACCACCGTCAGATCAAACGGCGTATGAGTCAGAGAAAACACGCCGAACACCAGGATCGGGTCGTGCAGCACCGCCAGGATGGCACCGAACGACAGGCGCCAGGTATGAAACCGCAGGATGATGTAAGCCCCGATCGCCAGCAGCGTCGCAATCATGCCCTGCCAAGCGCTGCGCAGCAGTTCACCACCGACCTGAGGGTAGATCACGTCGACCTGCTGAATCTGTACCTTCGCATCGACGCCGTGCAGGATCTGCCCGAGCTGCGTGCGCACCGCCTCGGTGCTCAGCTTGGTGGGTGGCAGCCTGATCGCCATGTCGCTCGCGCGGCCGAAAATGGTGACCTGCGGCTCGGCGTAGCCCGCGCGCTTCAGCGCAGTGTCCACGGCATCGCGATTGGCATTGTCGGGGAAGCTCGCCTGTACCGTGACGCCACCGGTGAAGTCCACGCCCAGATTCAGGCCGCGCAGCAGCAGTGAGCCGAGCGACACCAGAATCATCAGCGCCGACAGCGCGTACCACACCCTGCGGGTGGACATGAAGGGGAAGTTGGTCGCGCGATGAAAAAATTCCAAGGTCTTTCTCTTTGTGAATCGTTGATCAGCCGATCGACAGACTTTCGATCTTGCGGCGGCCACCGCCATAGATCAGCGTCACCAGCGCGCGGCTGCCCAGCAGCGACGTGAACATCGAGGTGGCGATGCCGAGCGTCAGCACCACCGCAAACCCACGGATCGCCCCGGTACCGATCACCCACAGGGCGAGACCGGCGATCAGAGCCGTCACGTTCGAGTCCGCGATCGCCGAGAAGGCTTTGTCGAATCCGGCACGGATCGCGGCCTGCGGCGAGACGCCGTTGCGCAGTTCCTCGCGAATACGCTCATAGATGAGGACGTTCGCGTCCACCGCGATGCCGACGGTGAGAATGATGCCGGCGATTCCGGGCAGCGACAGCGAGGCATGCATCATCGACAGCAGTGCCGTCAGCAGGATCACGTTGGCGACCAGCACCGCATCGGCCACCAGGCCGAACGCGTGGTAGTAGAGCGCCATGAAGACGAACACCGCGAGCATGCCGATCTCCAGCGCCAGCACGCCCTTTTTGATGTTGTCCTCGCCCAGGCTCGGTCCGATCGTGCTTTCGGCGACCACTTCTACCGGCGCGGCCAGTGAACCCGAGCGCAGCAGCAGCGACAGGTCGCGCGCTTCGCCGGACCCTAAACCCGTGATCCGGAACTGCGAAGAGAACACGCCCTGGATCGTCGCGATGTTGATCACCTTCTCGCTGGTGGTGTCCTTATCGATCTTCTGTCCGTTGACTTCGATCTGCCGGCGGCTCTTTTCGATGAACACCACCGCCATCGGCTTGCCGACGTTCAGGCGGGTGGTGCGAAACATCGATTCCGCGCCACGTGCATCCAGTTTGATCGACACCTCCGGGCCTTCCTGGCCGGCCGAAGAGGTGGCGCTGGTGAGCTCATCGCCGGTCACGATGACTTCGCGTTTCAAAAGGACCGGGCGGCCCTGATAGGTGTAGAGCTTGGTGCCCAGCGGGGCATGTCCGCTCTGCTCCGCCTGGGCGGCGTTGTTCTGCGTATCCTCCAGACGAAACTCCAGCGTGGCAACCTTTCCGAGCAGGTCCTTCACCTCGGCCGAGTTCTGCACGCCCGGCAACTGGACGTTGATGCGACTGAGTCCCTGGCGCTGCACGATCGGTTCGGAGACGCCCAGCTCGTTCACACGGTTACTGAGGGTGGTGCGGTTCTGCTCCAGTGCATAGTCCTGGCGAGCCTTGATCTGCGCCGGCGTCAGCACCATGCGCAC
>DATMRM010000221.1:0-2420 GCA_035566155.1 Steroidobacteraceae bacterium
CGCGGTGAAACGACGCCTGGGCAGAAAGCGCAGCAACGTGCAACGCACATCGGAAATGCGCGCCCGCCTGATGCAGGCCGCCATCGACACGCTGTACCGCGCCGGCTATTCGGCGACCACCACGATCGAGGTGGCGCGCCGGGCGCGCGTCAGCCGCGGTGCGATGCTGCATCATTTTCCGACCCGCACCCATCTGCTGCTGGCGACCGCCCATCACATCGTGGAAAGTGATCGCTTGTTTCGTCGCGAGAAATTTTTCCCCATACGGCTCAGCCCAGGCCTGGAGCGCTTTTACGCCGCCTCCGACGTAAGCTGGGAGCTGCACCGGCGCCCGAGCAGCATAGCGCTGCTGGAGATCATGATGGCGACGCGCAGCGACAAGGCGCTTGCCAAAGCGTTCGCGCCATTTCAGAAAATGTGGGAGCAAGCCCGGCACGCTGCGGCCGCGAGGATGGCGGCGGATCTGGGAGTCGAGGACCTGGTCGCAGTCACGAATCTGATTCGTCTGCATCAGGCCTGTATGCGCGGCCTCGCCATCGAACTGATGTTCACGCATCACGCGCAGGAAGTGGAAGCCGCACGCCAGCTTCAGGTAGGCTTCGACCGCGCATTCGCGCAGAATCTGGTCGCCGAAGCGCGCAAGCGTGGGAGCCGCGCATGACCTGCACCCCTATGAGCGCTCGCCTGAGCGCCGCATTGCTGTGGCTGATAGCGTGCCCCTGCCTGGTTGCCGCCAATACAACCTCATCCGGCGCCGCTCCGGCCGCGGCCGCCAATGAACCCGCGGCGGTGCTCAAGCACTACATCAATCTGCGGCTGGCGATGGCGGACTGGCCGGTGTACTCGAAGCTCATCACCTGGCCGCAGGAGCCGGCGTCGGACTGCTACTGGGTGACCAGTCACTTCAAGCTCGACGATCCGCGACCGGGCTCGGCGCACGATGAGATCATCGTGCCGGCCACCTATGATCGTCTGGGTCGCTACTGTTCGGACTTCGATCTGGAGCTGTTCGATGAGTCGGACCGGATCGAGTATCACCTGGTCATGAGTGATGGCAAGTGGAAGATCGCGGCACCGCTGCCCGACTATCCCGATATTGAAATCCAGACGTTGCTGCGAAGACTTGCCAACACCGCGCAATCCCCGGGCGAGACTCCCGAACGCCGGCGTCAGCTCGATGAGGTGATCCGTCAGCTGCGGGCCACACTGCGCGCGCATCCGCGCGTGATGCGGCCTCGCTGAAGCGCAACCTCACGCGCGTCAGCGCGATAGCAGCGCGATCAGAATGATGATCGGGATCGGAACCCCCAGCAGATAAAGCAGGATCGAGCGTCCCATGCAGTGAATCCTCCTGCCGTGTCAGACGTTGTAGTGCCAGGTACCATCGCGCAGCGCGCCGCCTTCGATGGCGGCAAGGCTGGCGGAAAATGCGCCGATGAACAGTGAGGCGGTCAGCCACAGTGCCAGCTGCGCGGCTGCCTTCTGCATCTGGATGACGGTTTGCTGCGCATCGGCGAGCGCGGCGTCTACCAGCGCCTGCGCCTGCGTTGCCCCGAGGGTCTGCCGATCACGCACGATCTGGACCAGATAGAGGCGATCAGCGGGCGCGAACTCACCCTTGTTGTGAATTCCGGCAGCAAAGATACGTCTCACGATGCCGCGCTCGGCCATGCTTTCGGCGCCGACGGTGCCGGTGCCCGGCTGCGGGCGTACCAGCTCATCAACGTAGCGATCCATCACGTATGCGGATTCGCCGCCGGCCTCCAGCGTGGTCGCCGAGACGCCTCCTACCAGGTTGGCGGATGCGGCGCTGAGCACCGCAGCACTCAGCAGCGTCGCGAATCCCCAGGCAAGAAACCCATGTGCCGTGTCGCGAAAGAAAATCTCGCGCGACTGGGCGCCGGTCCATCGGGTACGCAGTCGTCCCGCCAGATAGCCGCCGACGCTCGAGGCCAGCATCGCCGTGACAATGAAGTAAAGGCCCGCTGCCAGATGGAAGCTGGTCGATGCGCTACCCGCGGACCAGGGTGAAACGGCTGAAAAGCCAACTCCGGCACCGAAGGCGAGCAGGATCAGCGTGAGTGCCGCGGATGCGACACCACCGGCGATAATGGCGCCCCAGTGGACCGCCGATTCAGTGGACTCGGCAGTCTCCGCCGTCTCCGCCGGGATCTCATCCAGGGCCGTTGCAGCCGTCGGCTCTAACATGCGCGCTACTCCCGCGGGTGCGTATGGGCTAGCGTTATAGGCGCGGCTCCTGAAGCTCAATAGCGGCACAGCAGAGAAGTGATAGTCAGCCCTTACCTACGCCTGCGAGGCTTGGCTGTGGCACCATCGGGACATGACGATGATCCGTTGTTCGGAATGCGGCCGCATGATCAGCGATCAGGCTGCGGCCTGCGTGGGTTGCGGCGCACCGG
>DATMRM010000222.1:0-8969 GCA_035566155.1 Steroidobacteraceae bacterium
TCTACTCCTACCACGGTGGCCCTGCTGAAATAGCGCAGCCACATTTTCAGTGATGCACCCGCGGCGACGCCGATCTCGATCACGTTGATTGCCTCATCCCGATAGATGCGCAAGGCATGGGCGTAATGTCGTAGATAGTCCCAGGAGCAATGAATCTCGCCCCTGAGAGATGCCTTATCCACGCCGTCGAGAATGCCCAGCACGTCCAGCCACACGCCGTCATCAGATGTCGTGCGAGTCAGGCTTGGGGACACGCGTCCGCTTCCCTCTGCTCGCGCGTGCAGCCATTGGCGAACCTGCGCGCCACGATACCCGCGCAGGGTCGCGCGGTGCCGTCGTCCCTCATCGGAATTCCGCAACTTTGAGAGGATGGCGAGCTTGCGTACGCCCGCGTTCAACTCTCGAACATAATTACCTAATCCACCCGGGTCCGGCTCCCTGCCCAGCAGAGTCAAGTAGGCAGCACGGACGAATGCTTCGCCTTCGAGCGTCAGCAGATCTTTGACATGGCTCGACACAAAATCCCCTGTCTCAGTATGTCGCCGCCTGCACCTTGCGGTGGCCTGAACAGGCTTCGACCGAAGACGACTTGGACATTTGTGACAGCGCTGATTATAGCGACAGCCGACGCCGGCGCCGTGGTTTGGCTTTCAACGACTCAAGTGTATTTGACCTAGTGGGACTATTCCATCGGCACGTACGGCAGTACTTCGAGCACTTCGCCGGCCGCGATACGCTGCTGAGTGCGCCGCCAGAATGAGGCCTCGAACAGATCGCCGTGCACCTGCAGAAACTCCTGACGCAGCTCACCCGACATACCGAGGAAGTTCACGAAGCTCTCCGGAAACACGTCCTTGTCGCCGACGAAAAACCACGGCTCGGCGCGCATCTCATCCTCATCATTGCTCGCGGTCGGCAGATCGCGGAACTGACAGTCAGTCACGCGGCACAGTTCATCGTAGTCATAGAAGACGACGCGGCCATGGCGCGTGACGCCAAAGTTCTTCAGCAACAGATCGCCCGGAAACACATCGGTATAGGCCAGATCGCGGATTGCACGGCCATAGTCCACCGCGGCGCGCCGCGCAGCGGGCTCGGAAGCGTTGAGCAGATAGACATCCAGCGGCGTCACACGCCGCTCGACGTAGCAATGATCGATGATCAGATCGTCGCCTTCGATGTGCACCGTGTTGGCCGCCTGTTCGCGCAACTCCTGCAGCAATTCGGCCGAAAACCGCTTCAACGGAAAGCGCAGACGACGAAATTCCTGCGCATCGATCAGCCGACCGGCCCGATCATGCAGGAACACGAAGCTGTATTTGGCCATCACATCCTTTTTCGAGACACTCTTCACCTCGGGTATGTGATCGCGGATGACCTTGAATACCACCTCAAATGACGGCAGCGTGAAGCAGATCATCACCATGCCCTTCTGACCGGGGGCGTGATTGAATTGATCGCTGCTGCTGCTGAGATGCCGGAACAGACTGCGGTAGCGTTCGGTCTTGCCCTGTTTGGCGCGCCCGAGCACGGTGAAGAGCTCACCCGCCTGTTTGCGCGGCATCAGCTCCTTCAGGAAGGCAACAGTGTCGGCGACCGACTCCAGATCGACCTGGAAGTAGCTGCGCGCGAAGCCGAACAGAATGCTGAGCTCATCTTCGACCAGCATCGTGGTATCCACCACGATCCCGGCCTCGGTGCTGCGCAGCGCGATGGCCAGTGGAGCGGCGAACCCGCGGCCCACGATGCGTCCCACGATGTAGGCGCGCGTTGACTGATAGAACACCGCATCGATGATTTCCAGCGCCTCGATGTCGCGGCGCTCGTTGCGCTGCCACAGGAGCCGCTCGCCGGCCGAAGCGACCAGCCAGGCGCTCGCATCCAGATCCACCCACGGTGCGCCCAAGGCGCGCGAGGCCAGCATGTCCCGGACGGTATGCGTGAGCTCGCCTTCGATCGGATAGCGATGTACGACGCTCGCCGGCCTGGCATTCGATAACGGATCCAGGTCGGTCGCGACGAATTCAATATCGGGCGTGACGCCGACGGTGCCGAACAACCGCCGCGTCACGGAGCTAAAGTACGTTTTGCAGAACTCGCCGTCCGGCAAGCCCGAGATGAGATTGCTGAAATGGCGTTTGACGTCGCTCCACAACGCCGGCTCGCGTACGTTACGTCCCAACGCCAGCTCGAGCTGGGCCACGATCGACTGGATGCTCTGTTCGTATAGTTCGATGCGCTCGACGGCATCGTGGTGACTGCGGGCCCATTCACGCGTCGCAAAATTCCCCTGGGCGCGGCGTGTGATTTCGCGGAAGTTGGCGTTGTAGGTCAGGAAGGCCTCGACGACCATCTGTGCGCAACGCATCGCGTACAACGCCGACTCGAAGGCGTTGGCGACCTGACCCCGCGGGCGAGCGGCTCCAGTAGAGCTCAGCGCTCCCTCTGCAGCCGCCGCATCGGGGTGATAGAACCGCATCCTAGGCCGAGCGGAACTGCTGCTCCTCGGTGCTGCCGCTCAGTGCGCTGAGCGACGAGGTGCCGGCGGTCACGGTCTGCGTCACATCGTCGAAGTACCCCGCGCCGACTTCACGCTGATGCTTGGTGGCGCTATAGCCACGTGGCTCGGCGGCAAACTCCGCCTGCTGCAGGGCGACGTAGGCGGTCATCTGGCTGCTCTTGTAGCCCTGCGCCAGCTCGAACATCGAGTAGTTGAGCGCGTGGAAGCCGGCCAACGTGATGAACTGGAACTTGTAGCCCATCGCACCCAGCTCGCGCTGGAACTTGGCGATCGTCGCGTCATCGAGCTTGCGCTTCCAGTTGAATGACGGCGAGCAGTTGTACGCCAGCAGCTTGCCCGGGAACTGCTGATGAACCCCTTCGGCGAACTGCTTGGCCTCTTCGAGGTCCGGATGCCCGGTCTCACACCAGATCATGTCCACGTACGGCGCATACGCCAGAGCGCGCGAAATCGCCTGGTCCATACCGCACTTCACGTGGAAAAACCCTTCCGCGGTGCGAGCCTTGGTTTGGTCGATGAAGGCGCGATCGCGCTCATCCACGTCCGCGGTCAGCAGGTTGGCCGATTCCGCATCGGTACGGGCGATCAGCACGGTCGGCACGTTGCACACGTCAGCCGCCAGGCGCGCTGCCACGAGTTTGTTGATGCCCTCCTGCGTCGGCACCAGCACCTTGCCACCCATGTGGCCGCACTTCTTGGCCGAAGACAGCTGGTCCTCGAAGTGCACGCCAGCCGCGCCGGCATCGATCATGCCTTTCATCAGCTCGAACGCATTGAGAACGCCGCCGAAACCGGCCTCGGCATCCGCAACGATCGGCTTCAGCCAGTCGATGCTGTCATTGCCTTCAGCGTGGTAGAGCTCATCAGCGCGGCGCAGGGTGTTGTTGATCTTGCGCACCACGGCCGGTACTGAGTCGGCCGGATACAGCGACTGGTCCGGATACATTTCACCGGCAAGATTCGCATCGCCGGCGACCTGCCACCCCGACAGATAGATCGCATCAAGGCCAGCCTTCACTTGCTGCATCGCCTGATTGCCGGTCAGTGCGCCGAGCGCGTTGACGAACGGCTTTTCGTTCACATAGCGCCACAGCTTCTCGGCAGTAATACGGGCGACCGAATGTTCCACCGGAATCGTTCCACGCAACCGCACGACATCCTCGGCTTTGTAGGCGCGCGTGATACCGCGCCAGCGGGGACTCTCCTGCCAGTTACGGCGAATCTCATCGGCGGTGGGAAGGCTTCGTGATTGCATCGTCTTTGACTCCTGGATATCCAAACCTGTCAGCCCAGCAACTCGTACGCGGGCAGTGTTAGAAACTCGTCGAAGCTCTCACTGGTGACCATGCCGGCGAACAGCCGCGCGGCGCTCGGAAAGACGCCCGCCAGCATGCGCGCTCCGCCGACTTCCCGGTGAATGCGCTCGATCTCATCGCTTAGGGCACGATCGAAGCGCTCAACGGTAATCGGTCTGCCGTCGTCGGTGTGCGCGCCATGACGTAACCACTGCCATAACTGCGCGCGGCAGATCTCAGCGGTCGCGGCATCTTCCATAAGATGGTAGAGCGGCACACAGCCGGTTCCGCCGAGCCACGATTCAATGTAGCGCACGCCGACGCGAATGTTGTGGCGCATCCCGGCCTCGGTGATCGCGCCGGACGGGGTCTGCAGTAGATCCGCGGCACTGACCTTCACATCCGGCCGCAGCACGTTCAGCTGGTTGGGCCCCGGCATGAGGGCGTTGAACACTTCATTCGCCACCGAGGCAAGTCCGGGATGCGCGATCCAGGTGCCATCATGACCGGCGCGCGCCTCGCGCAGCTTGTCAGCGCGCACGTTGGCCATCGCCGCGGCGCTGGCCTGCGGATCGCCACGCGATGGAATCTGGGCCGCCATGCCACCCATGGCATGCGCACCACGGCGGTGACAGGTCCGGATCAGCAGATCGACATAGGATTTCAGGAACGCCTTGTCCATCGAGATCGCCGCTCGATCCGGCAGCAGCGCGTGCGGCCGGTTCCTGAATTTCTTGATGTAGCTGAAAATGTAGTCCCAGCGGCCGCAATTCAGGCCGGTGACGTGCTCGCGCAGCTCGTAGAGGATTTCGTCCATCTCGAACGCGGCCAGAATCGTCTCGATCAATACCGTGGCCTTGATCGTGCCATGGGCCATGCCAAGCTGATCCTGCGCGGCCACGAACACGTCGTTCCAGAGGCGCGCCTCGAGATGATTTTCGAGCTTCGGCAAGTAGAAGTACGGGCCGGATCCGTTGCGAGCCAGCTCCTCGTGGTTGTTGGCCAGGTACAGCGCAAAGTCAAACAGCGCTCCGGACACCGGCTCGCCGTCGATGCGCACATGTTTTTCCGGCAGATGCCAGCCGCGCGGCCGCACGATCAGCGTCGCGACCTTGTCGTTGATCCGATAGAGCTTGCCGGAGGTCGAATCGCTATAGACGATCCGCCGGCGGATCGCATCGTTCAGCGCAACCTGCCCGTCAATGACGTTCTGCCAGCTGGGCGTCAGCGCGTCTTCGAAATCGGCCATGAAGGCGCGCACCGGCGCGTTCAGGGCGTTGATGATCGTCCTGCGCTCGGCCGGCCCGGTGATTTCCACGCGCCGGTCGATCAAATCGTGGGGCACCGGCGCGATGCGCCAGTCCCCGGCACGGATCGCAGCGGTCTCAGGCAAAAAGCCCGGAAGCGTGCCCTGGTCGAGCTCGCCCTGGCGCCGGTCGCGTGCCGCGAGCAGCTCCAGACGCCTTGAATTGAAGCGTCGGTGCAGCAGCGCCAGCAGCTTCACGGCACGCTCGGAGAGTGCATCGTCCATGCGCTCAACGCGTTGCCGTGTCATATCCACGCCGGGCACCAGTCCCCGCAAACGCTGGGTGTAGAGGCCTGGATCGGACTGCAGCTGGGTGTTCACGGTAACAGCATACGGGTCAAATTGAGCAATATTTGACTCACAAAACTTCACAGTGTTAATTTCACACCCATGACCAATCTGTTACGCAAGGGTCATTTCCTCGGGGCGAAGTTGCGCAGTATCCGTAAGCGCAACGGCCTGACGCTGGAGGAACTGTCCAGCCGCTGCATTCAGATGGATGTCGGCAGCGCCCCCTCCGTGTCCTACCTGAGCATGATCGAGAGCGGTAAGAGGATGCCGTCAGAGGAGCTGCTGCAGTTGCTGGCAGGGGTTTTCCAGCGCGACGTGCACTGGTTTCTCGACGAGCAGGAGGATGTCGGCGCGGCGATCGAAACGCCGCGGGCGGGCATGACGCGCGTGCCGTTGCAGCCGGCCTTCCTGTTCTCCAAAGAGCTGCTGCAGACCGCGATTCCGGAACTGCTCACCCAGACCGGCACCACGGGGCGGCAGTTCGCACACCTGTTGATCCGCTCGCACCAGGAAATGTCGCGCAACGATTTTCCGGATCTGGAACGCACTGCCGAGAGCATCGGTGAACGGCGCTTCCCACTGAATGTGGAGGATCTGGTGCGGCTCGCCAAACATCATGGTCTGGAGCTGCGCTGGTTCGAGCGGCGACCGCTGCTGGTACGTGACAACGATCAGGAAGTGCGCAGCACCGTACGCTCGTTCTTCGAGCCTCCCGGCACCATCTATCTCAATCAGGCGCTGCGATCCGATCCCGCGCGACTGAAATTCGATCTCGCCACGCACATCGGTCACAAGGTGCTGCACGGTGGTGACGGCATGAAATCGCCGCACGCGACCGGTGGCGAAATGGGTGGCAGCCCGGAGAGCGGTTCGGAAGCCGGCCTGCGGGCGCAGGACGTGCTGCACGCGTGGCGCGACTTCGAATGCAGCTTTTTTGCCGGTGCGCTGCTGTGCCCGAAGATTGCGTTCCGTCGTTTCCTCGCGCGCAATCAATATCGGCTGGAACCCGCGACGCAGCTGGAACTCACCCCCGCGGTCGTGATGCGCCGGATGACGAAAGTGTCACCCTACCCGTACTGGCATTTCTTCGATGCCTACCCGCCGGGCTACCTGCGCGCGGTCTATCGCGGCAACGGCATCCCGCTGCCCTGGGGCAACATGGCGCAGGTCAGCGATCCGTGCCCGCAATGGGCGGTATTTCGCATGATCGACGGACATCAGAAAGAATCCGGCTCGCAGATCTCGGTGCTGCGTGATCACGATCGCTCGCTGCTGTATTGCTGCCATTCGCTGCGCACGCGCGACATGGCTGGCAACTATCACGTACTGTCGGTTGGGATCGATCTGGCGCCAGCGCTGGATGCCAATGGCACCGAATCATCTCAGGTCATTCAGGACATCACGCGCGAGTGCCTGCACCGACGTGGCGAGGGCGCCATGCCGCGCGATGCGGCCATTGCGGTGCGCGCGGCTGCACGCGTGCTCAACATCGCCTGGATCGAGGAAGCGCTCACGCACCCGCCGCGCATCATCTGTCCGCGCAGCAGCCGCTGTCCGCGGCCCGAGCGCTGCGAGTCCGCGTTACCGTCGCGCGCACGGGAGGTCACCGACGTGCGGGCAGAGATTCTGGGCAGGCTGCGCGCCGGCTCGACCGAATAGCGCGGCTATTTCGCCGCGAGTATCGCCTGTTCCAGCTCCGGCAGCAGCGCGAACAGATCGCCGACCAGGCCGACGTCCGCGACCTCGAAAATCGGCGCTTCCGAATCCTTGTTGATCGCGACGATGGTACGCGCATCCTTGATGCCGGTCAGATGCTGGATCGCGCCCGAGATGCCCAGCGCAATGTACAGCTCCGGTGCAATGATCTTGCCGGTCTGTCCCACCTGCAATTCGTTGGGCGCATAACCGGCGTCCACGGCGGCGCGTGAGGCACCGACGGCGGCACCGAGCGCATCGGCGAGTCGATAGAGCAGTTTGAAATTTTCAGCGCTCGCCAGCGCCCGCCCCCCGGAGACCACGCGGGCCGCGGTCTGAAGATCGGGCCGGTCGCCACTGGCCTGCGAGCGCGAGACGAAGCGAGTGTAGGTCGGAAGGGCGGCCTCCACTTTCGTCGCTTCAATCGCCGCCTTGCCAGCGCTGCCGGTGGGCTGAAACGATGCGGTGCGAACGGTCGCGACCACTGTTTTCCCCGCCGGAGCTTCGACCGTCAGAATCACGTTGCTGGCGTACACCGGACGACGAAACCGGGTCGCCGACTCCACTGCCATGATGTCGCTGATCTGACTGACGCCCAGCAGGGCTGCCACACGTGGCATCAGGTCCTTACCATACGTGGTCGACGGTCCGAACACGTGGCCATAACCCTTGGCCAATGCCGCGATCTGCGGTGCGAACACGGCAGCCAGCGGTTCAGCATTCTCCGAGCGCTCGACGCTCAGTACCTTCTGCACCCCGTCCAGGGCAGCGGCCTGTGCTGCGACCGAACTGAGCTCCGAGCCGAGCAGCACCACATCGATCTGCGCATCGGGAATCGCCTTCGCGCAGTTCACGCACTTGGCGGTGCTGACGTTCAGCTTGCCCTGGGCGTGCTCGCCAACGATCAGAATCCTGCTCATTTAAAGTACTCCGCGCTGCTTCAGCGCCGCGATCAGTTCCGGCACGCTCTTCACGATCACGCCGCGCGAGCGCGCAGCCGGCGCCTCGAACTTGAGCGTACGGATGCCAGTCGCCGAAACCTCGACACCCAGATCCGACAGGCTCGTGACATCGAGCGGCTTCTTCTTGGCCTTCATGATGTCCGGCAGCTTGACGTAGCGCGGCTCATTCAACCGCAGGTCGGTACTGACCACGGCCGGCAGATCAACTTCGATGGTTTCCAGTCCCACGTCCACTTCGCGCGTCACCCGCGCCTTGCCACCGTCGAGTTCGAGTTTGGAGGCAAAGGTGGCCTGCGGGCGATCCCACAGCGCAGCGAGCATCTGCGCCGTCTGGCCATTGTCATCGTCGATCGCCTGTTTGCCCAGGATCACCAGCTGCGGCGAGTGCTTTTGTGCCAGCTTCAGGAACACGCGCGCCGCGGTCAGTGGCTCCGCCGGCTGATCGACCTGAACCAGGATCGCGCGATCCGCACCCATCGCCAGCGCGGTGCGCAGCTGCTGCTGCGCGTCGGACGGCCCGATGCTCACAGCGATGATTTCGCCGGCCAGGTTGCGCTCCTTGATGCGTAGCGCCTCTTCCAGAGCGATTTCATCAAACGGGTTGATGCTCATCTTGACGCCGTCGGTGACGACGCCGGTGCCATCCGGTTTGACGCGCACCCGCACGCTGTAGTCGATAACCCGCTTGATCCCAACAATGATAGGACTGCTCATGCTCAATTGACTCCGGTGTGAACCAGCGCCGTCATCATGTCGTTGACGGCCATGCCTTCGAATGCCGCGCGATCGGCAAACATCTTGACGATTTGCTCGGCCTGCTGCGTCCCGAAATGGCCACGCACGCCCGCTTCGAATTTCTGTTGCAGCAGCGGCAAGCCTTCCGCGCGCCGCAACCGGTG
>DATMRM010000223.1:0-5590 GCA_035566155.1 Steroidobacteraceae bacterium
CACGCAATTGCAGGCGATCATTTTCAGCGGTCCGTTCAAGCGGACGCATACCTCGGTCACGATGCACCAGTTCAGGCAGATCACACCCGACGTGATATTGGTGGAAGCACTGCGTGAAGTAACCGGATTCAAGTCACTGCCCGCTGGTATCTCGCCGACGGAACCCGGCGTTCTGAAGACCCGCATGAAGTACGTGCTCGTGAAACGCGACGAGCTCTGGCAGATCGTTGCCGCCCAAGATACCGCCATACTGCCGCCGCCACCGGCGCGCTAGGATCGCACGCTCATCCTGAGCACGCGCAATCGACGACGTGGCGCGGGATGGGACGGCCAGCGACGCAACCGATAGGCGTTCAGAAAAATGTCGCCTGCGGCGAGCCTCAAACGTCCTTGGAGTGAGCGCGCTGACTCGGGTCGGATCGACTACTGGCGCCACGTCAGCTTGGCGTAGACACTGCGCGAGATCTCGACTCGGTTCGGATCGGGGAAGCCATACTCGGGATGACGATTGTGCAGCAGGTTCTGCCCGGCGAGTGACAGTTCAAACCGGCGAGTCGCCTGCCAGGCCACGCGTGTATCGAGCTCAGCATAGCTGGGCACCACACCTCGCGTCGGTCCGGTATTGAGGGTCAATGAATCCACCCAGCGCAGGCTCAGGTCGAACTGCACCTGTCGCGATAGTTGCAGCGACGAGCGCAACGAGAACTGGTGCTCCGGGTCGGCGGTTTCGTTGAGCGCATCATTGATGTCCACCTGGCCCGGTTTGACGCGCAAGTGTTCTCTGAGCAACGTGTAGCCGCCGTGCAGGGACCAGTTGTCCAGTAGCTGGTAGTCGCCGCTGAATTCCAGCCCATAGGTGTGCCCTTCCAGATTGTTGGCGAAGTAGAACGGCAGCACGGTCCTCGGGGTAATGCTGGTGCTGCGCACGTCGCTGTATACGTTGTAGAAGGTCGAGACCGCACTGCTGAAGCGCGAGGTGAACTGCGCGCGGTAGCCCAGCTCGTAGGCGAGGAGCTTCTCGGAATCGAAACGCGGACTCCCCGCGATCAGTAGAAACCGCGGCGGAGGCGCCTCGTAGAGATCCCGGTCCACGCGCGAAGGCGTGCGCACGGCCCGCGACACGGCAGCCCAGACGGCCTGTCCTTCCATGAAGGTCCAGCGTAAGCGAGCATTGGGCTGCAGTTCCCAGCCGGTGTAGTCGTTGTGCTCGAGCTTGGTGCCAAGAACGAAGGATAAGTCTGGCTGGAGCGCGATCTCATCCTGCGCGAACCCACTGTACAGACTGTGGTCCAAGCGCGGCGGCAGAAAGCCAACTGCCGGAGCGTTGCCAACGACATCGTGCGTGTAGCGGTAGCCCAAACCCCACACGAATCGATGGTCGCTCCCCAGTGCGAAACGATGCTGGAAGTCAATGTCGTAAGTCGTGAGGTCGTCTTGCAGCGTTCCGGCCGGCGCCAGTGGCCGGTGATTGAGGATCAATGCCGGCTCCGGATCCAGCAGATGCGTCTGGTCGAGGTAGGACTGCAGACTGATGTCCGAATCATCGGAGAACTTGCGAGCCCAGCGGCCAAGCAAATTGCCGCCACTGGTCGTAGCGGTACCCCCGGTCTGCTCATCCTCGCGACCGTCATAGAAGTCACCCTGCAGGGTCAGGGCATCCCGAACGGAAGGGTCCGCATCCAGACGGAAACCGCCGCGCTCCTGATGCCAGGAATCCGAAACCGCCTCGCCATCGGCCAGTGCCTCATCGCCGCGATCAATATATTTGCCGTACACGCGGAACGAGGTGTTGGATGAGAGTGAGCCGCCGTAGCGGGCGCCCGCGATGCCCTTCGGTTCAGAGCCACCGCCGCCTTCGGCGAAGCTGCCCTGCGTATCTTTGGCACTCTTGGTAATGATGTTGATCACACCATTGACTGCGTTTGCTCCCCACAGCGTGCCACCGGGGCCGCTGATGACTTCGATGCGGTCGATGTCTTCCAGCAGGTAGTCCTGGATATCCCAGAACACTCCTGAGAACAGCGGTGTGTAGACGGTTCGTCCGTCGATCATGACGAGCAGCTTATTGGCCAAAGCAGTATTGAAGCCGCGCGCGCTGATGGCCCAATCGTGAGAATTCTTTTGCGCCACCTGCAGATTGTCGGCCAGCCGCAGTGCCTCAGCGATGCTGGTGGCTCCGGAGCGCCGGATGTCCTCCTGCGTGATGACCTGCACCGCGGAAGCCGCCTCGAGCAACTTTTCCGGATGCCGTGCGACCGAAGTCACCGGAATATCCATCAGCTCCTCGACGCTGAGCGTCTTGAGTTCACCGATCGTAGCGTCGTTACCGTCGGCGCGCGCCGGTGAGGGGCAGAAGGCCAGCGGAGCAAGCATTGAGAGCACACACGCACATCGGGACAGGATGGGTGTGCGTCGGTGTACACACAAATTGCTCGGAGCGGAATCGAGATTCGCTGCCACAGTCGCTGCTTCCTTGCCATCTCGGCCTCTCAAGCGCCGCAGCGTGCGCGTGAGGAATCGGGCTGCATAGCCCGTGATCCGGATTATGTGAGTGGCGTCTCAGGAAGACCCCCGCGATCGGTAAGCAATCCGATACCCGCGCCAGGGCCGCGTCACACGGCGACCGCGGGTCGCGCTGGGTCCGCCACCTTGAGCATGGAATTTGGCTTGAATACTTCATTTCCCGCAAGGGTGAGGGCCAGCGTGCTGCCATAGGGATTCATGCTGTCGACCATCGAGCTGGGCATCAGAATCGTGGCGCCTCGCTCCTTGGTGGTCTCATAGATGATGTTCATGGCTCGCAGCTGCAGCGCTTCTGGATGCCCGGCGTAGACATTGGCAGCTTCGACAAACTTGCCCGCGATCGCCGCTTCGGCGGACCCGAGAATCACCCGCGCCTGTTTCTCGCGTTCAGCCTGAGCCTGACGCGACATCGCATCTTGCAGTGCCACCGGGATCGCGACGTCGCGAATCTCGACCGAGCTCACCGAGATGCCCCAGGGTGCAGTCTTGAGGCCAATTTCGAGCTTGAGCTGCTCGTCTGCGTCCTTGCGATCGGATAGCAATGCCGCCAGCATGGAAGAGCCGATCATCTCGCGCAAGGAGGTCTGTGCAACCCTGTCAATCGCTTCGCGGTAGTTGGTGATGGCCAATGCGGCCTTCTCTGCGTCGTGCACATGCCAGAAGATGATGGCATCGACATTGACCGGGACCGTGTCCCTGGTCAGCGCCTGCTCGGCGTTGAACGCGGTGGTCTGTATCCGCTGGTCGATGACCGCCACCACCGCGTCGAGCACCGGGATGATCGTGAACAGCCCCGCTCCTTTGACGCTATGCAGCTTCCCCATCCTGAGGATGACAAACTTCTGCCAGACGTTCGCCATCTTCAACGACATCCCGATCAACACCGCGGCGGCAAACAACACAGCCCCCAGATACGGACTGACGAAATAGCCGGCACCCATGGCGGCGGCCAGGAATACAAAGACCAGAAATGAGGTAACGGCATTCATAGGCATGAGTCCATGTCAGCAGATGCGATGCGATAAGGGTGCGCGCCCGATACAACTCGTGTCAGTGCGCTGTCGCACCATCGCAATGCAGAATGATCGGGCACTACGACGTCGCGTCCGGGCTCAGTTGGCCGGCGTGTGCGGCAACGCGGCGCCCGATTCGGGAGAAGTCACTGTCCCAGAGTGGCCCGGCCGCGGCGAATGCTCTATGAGCCACTGTCCACCAAAGAAAAACGCCATGAGCACCAGATAGAAGAGCACGTAGCGGACGAAACCCTGGTGATACGTTGAGATCCCGGTGGCGATTTCCGCTTTAGAGGCCGGCGGATTGGTAACGCCTCTTGCCGGCAGAAGTGCTGTGAGACGTTGCGCATGCATTTCAGGATTGCTGCGTGCCGAGGAGCCATCCGGTAAGGCCACGATCAGCGCCATCAGGAACTGTATCGCCGCGGGACGCGGCAACCCGGCCAGCCGTGAGGCTTCCTCCCACGGATCGACATCCAGACGTGCCAACGCCGAAAGCACGCTCAGCATGCCGTTAGTGTCCTCGCCAATCGACGCGTACAGGAATTCGTCGTACTGGCTTGTGGCTGTAGGAGTTGCCAGAGCGCGCGTCACAATGAAATCCGTTTGCGCATGCAGCGCTGGTGTGATGTGGTCATCGCGGCATCGGACTATATCCCCGCAATCAGGTGTGCTCAGTGCGCTGGCGCTCATAGGCACACAGAAGCTCTCTCACATGTGCGTCAACGCACCGACGACCTACCCAATTGGGAGCAGGCTCCTGCGCTCACAAGGAGAGACCCTTCGTGAGCGAAGGTAGCATGATGCAGCGCACAGAGAGCGACGGGGCGCTGTTTGAAGAAAACGAGCGAGCGGAAGCGACGCTCAACTCCATTGCCGATGCGGTCATCAGCACGGACGTTCGGGGCTACGTGACCTATCTCAATGTGGTCGCCGAACGATTGACGGGGTGGTCACGACAGGAGGCGGCCGGCCGCCCGCTGGAAGAAGTGCTCAGAATCGTCGACGACAGCACCCGGAACCCGGCACCCAATCCCGTGGCGTTGGCCATCCGAGAGAACCTGTCCGTGGCACTCGCGGCAAATTGCGTTCTTGTCCGACGCGACGGAATTGAAGCGGCCATTGAGGATTCAACCGCGCCCATTCACGACCGCGATGGACAGGTGACCGGTGCGGTCATGGTTTTTCATGATGTGAGCCATGCGCGTTCGATGTCACTCAAAATGTCGCACTTGGCTCAGCATGACAGCCTGACCGACTTACCGAACAGAGTGCTGCTCAACGACCGCCTGAAGTGCGCGATGGCAAACGCCCGACGTCACCAGCAAAGACTCGCAGTGTTGTTCCTGGATCTGGATCGCTTCAAGCAAATCAACGACTCGCTGGGACATGGCGTTGGAGACCGCCTACTGAAATCCGTGGCGCAACGCCTAAGTGGCTGCATCCGCCGCGCGGACACGATCAGTCGGCAGGGCGGCGATGAATTCATATTCCTGCTGTCAGAGTTAGCTCACGCGCACGATGCGGCGGTGTGCGCAGAGAAGATCCTCGCGGCGCTAAGCACGCCCCACGCGGTCGACCAGCATGCCCTGTACGTCACGGCGAGTATCGGTATCGCCACATTCCCGGACGACGGAACCGACGCCGACACATTGCTGAGGCATGCCGATATTGCGATGCACAGCGCCAAGGTCGATGGCCGCAACAGCTATCAGTTCTTCCGGCCCGAAATGAACACGCGCGTCATCGATCGACAGCTGCTCGAGAGAAGTCTGCGCGAGGCTATCGAGCGGGATGAGTTCGTATTGCACTACCAGCCGATCGTGAACCTGCAAACGCGTGCCATCGTCGCCGTGGAAGCGCTCGCGCGTTGGCGACATCCGCGGCGGGGTCTGTTGTCTCCCGCGGAGTTCATGCCGCTTGCTGAGGAGTGCGGCGCCATTGTCTCAATCGGCGCGTGGGCGCTTCGGGAAGCTTGTCGCCAGGCGGTTGTTTGGCAACGGGCGAAGCTGCAGCCGATACGCGTTGCCGTCAATGTGTCCGCTGCGGAATTG
>DATMRM010000224.1:0-2767 GCA_035566155.1 Steroidobacteraceae bacterium
CGGTGGCAGCGCCACCGTGCGCGGCTATGCCTATCAGTCGATTGGGCCGGTATTGTCGGGGACGCTCACCCCGGCCGGCGGCGTGGAACTGGCGGCAGGCGGCGTTGAATTCCGCCAGCGCTTATCCACCAACTGGGCCGCGGCGGTGTTTGCCGATGCGGGAGCGGTGACGCCCGCGACGGGATTGTTCGGCGGCAAGTTCAACCAGCAAAAGGAACCAGGCTGTTTTGAGACGACAGCTGCCGGCCAGTCGACCGGTCGCGGTCTGTGCGAGGGTATCGGCGTCGGTACCGGAGTGCGCTACTACACACCGATCGGGCCGGTGCGGGTGGACCTCGCCTTCCCGCTCGTGCGCACGCCCAACAGCGGATCGTTTCAGGTGTATATCGGCCTGGGGCAGGCGTTCTGATGTCACGACCGCTGCGCATTGCGCTGATCATCGCCGCGCTCATCATCGTGGGCCTGCCGCTGTTGATCGTCGGTGTCGTACTGGTCGCGGGCAACATCGACAGCGGACGGCGTTTCATCGAACGCACCACCGAGCAGCTCAGCGGTGGCAGCGTGCAGCTGCAAGGACTGGCCGGCCGCTTTCCGGACCATCTCACACTCGCGCAGCTGCAGTTGCGCGACACACAGGGCCTGTGGCTGCAGGCGCGCGAGATCCAGCTCAACACCTCACCGCTGGACCTGCTGAGCAAGGAGGGGCGCATTGATCTGCTGCATGCGGGCACGCTGGCGATCCTGCGCGCTCCGGACTATGGAGCCGCGGCGCCCTCGAACAGTGCCTCCCAGGGCATGTGGTTCCGGGAACTGCGGCTCGACCGCCTCGATGTGCAGCGGCTGGAACTCGCAGCGCCTCTGACCGGCGATCCGGTCGCCATGAGGATCCAGGCCAGCGCACGCCTGTATTCGCTGCAACAGGTGTGGGCGCAGCTGAGCGCACAGCGCCTGGATTCCGTGCCCTCGGTGTATCAGGCCGCGGTGCAGATCGATGCGAAGCAACTCAATGTGCTGCTGGATCTGCAGGAGGATGCCGGCGGTCCACTGACGCATCTGGCGCAGGTGCCGGATCTGGGCGCGCTCGATCTGCATCTGCATCTGCACGGTCCGCGCGACGCGGTGCAGACCAATCTGGATCTGCATGCCGGCGCGCTGGTGGCCTCCGTCAAGGGCAACGTGAATCTGAAGGCGAGCGCTGCGGATCTGGCGGTCGATCTGGATTCGCCGGCGATCACACCCCTGTTTGGTGTCTCGTGGGAGCGGCTATCACTGCACGGTGCCTGGCATGGCACGCTGGCCGCGCCCTCGACCACCGGGCGCCTCGAAGCCACGGCGCTCAATGCGCCGGATGTGCACGCCCGATCGGTGCGCGCGCAGCTGCGCGGTGAGTCGGACAAGCTGCTGCTGGATGCCACTGTCGGCGGTTTCAAACTCGACACGCCGGTACTGGAGATGCCCGACTCGCGGCCCATCGCGCTGCATGCCGAAGCGCGGCTTGGCGAGAAACCCAAACCGATCGAGTTCAATCTTGCGAATGCGCTGGTGAACATCCGCGGGCGCTGGAATCTATCAACCATCGACGGTCAGGCGGTCGCGGACGTGGCCGATATCCGGCCGTTCGTCGCGATGGGTGGACTCGACCTCGGTGGGCGCGGCGTCCTCAACGTCAAATTCAGCGCCACCAGGAAACTCGGGCGCCTGGAAACCAGCGCCGATCTGGAGGTGCGCGACGGCATGGCGCCACTGGCGCAGATTCTACGGCCGCGCGCGAAAGCGCAGAGCACGCTGCTGTTTCGGCGCGGCAGTCTCGGGTTCGACAACACGCGCGTCGATGCGAACAGCGCACACGCTTCGATGAGCGGCAACATTCTCTACGGCGGGCCGCTCAACCTGAGCTGGAAGGCAACGCTTGCAACCCTCGCGCCGCTGTCGCCGCAGCTGGCTGGCAATCTTGCGGGCTCGGGCGATATCCGCGGCGTATCGCCTAATCTCACCCTGGATGCGGATGTCAGCGGACAGCTCTCGGCGCACGGCTCGCCCTCCGGTCCGCTGCATCTGCTGGTGCATACCCGGGATGTCCCGCAGCACGCCAACGGTACGCTCGACCTGAGCGGCACGCTGGACGGCGCACCGTTGAAGCTGCTGGCGCAGGCGCAGGCCGCGAACGATGGCGGGGTGTCCGCCCGGATCGAGCGCGGCGACTGGAAGAGCCTGCATGCGGAAGGCTCGATGCATCTGGATGCGAAGGGTGAGCGCCCGGAAGGCAGGTTCGAGCTGCATGTGCGGCAGCTCACCGATCTCGACCGGCTGCTCGGTGCGCCGCTGCAGGGCGGCGTCGATGCCAGTGTGCTGTTCGACGCGCGCGGTGCGGCTCACGGCCGCGCCCACGTGACGCTCGACGCGAAGGACGTGGGCGTTCCGGCGCAGCAGATTCAGGAGCTGCAGGTGCGTGGACACGTTGATACGCCGTTCACCCGGCCGATGCTGGCGCTGCGCCTGACGGCCGCAACGCAATGGAATGAGCGGCCGACGCATCTGAATCTGGAAGCACGCGGACCGATGGCGAATCTGGATCTGCACGCCGACGCGACGCTCGATGCGGTCGGAGACGGCGAGGGCGTGGTCGATGCGCCGGCGAAGCTCGAGGCGGCGGCGACGCTCAGCGCCGATCAGTCCGAATTGCGGCTCACGGCACTGGAAGTGGATTATCGCAAACAGAATCTGCGGCTGCGGGCCCCGTGCGTGATCGGTTTCGGCGACGGCCTGT
>DATMRM010000225.1:0-4330 GCA_035566155.1 Steroidobacteraceae bacterium
TTCAGGCCTAGCAATTTGTTCCAGTAACACCGAATGGAGCATTCTGCATTACATGAATATGTAATTTCGCCGCAAAGGACAACGATGTAAATTGAGTAATAAGCTCATCGCCAAACTGAATTGATGAAATGCATGACTCGACGGATTCCCGTGCTTTCGGACCAGCGCATAGCCGCCATGGGACTCAACGTAAACAGCGGCGACTTGCCGATGCTCTATTACCCCGAGGTCATTGCCGACTTTTTTGCGAAGTCAGCTAACTCGCTCGCAGCCTGAACTGGTATAGGGAACGGCAGAGGTCGATAGGTCGAACTTCACGCTGATCACTACTGGGATGAACGCGCAACACCCGACCGGTAAGGCGCCGGACGTCCATGAACGCGGAAGGATCAATCTGATGTCACACAATTTGTCTGTTCCCTCCTTCGACACCCTTCTCTGAGCGTGAGCACGTAAATCGATGGGAATTCGGGGCGTTTTGAGCAGCTTGCGTGATGTAGCGGAGGGGGTCTCCCTCAGGCATCTTGCACAAACGACGCCCAAGGGAGAGTCTCGAGTCTGCCAAGAACCGAGACTTCCAGAGTGTGCCACGTGAGTGCCCGCGATCCCAACTTCTATCACCTGCTGTTGCGTATCGATCAGGACTACGCCGAACAGACCCGCGCGCAGCGTTGTCGCTGCGGTGGCGTACTCCATAGCGCCCGCTACCCGCGCAAGCCGCGCGGAATTTCATTCGAAGCCCGCTGCCACTGCGAGTTCCGCTACAGCTTCTGCTGCGCCGACTGTCGCCGTCGTACCACGCCATTCTCGGTGCGCTTTCTCGGCCGGCGCGTCTACACCGCCGCAATCATGATTGTCGTCAGCGCCACGCGTGCGAGCGCCGGTACGGCCGCGGCAATGCGCCAGCTCGATGCGCTGGGCGTGCCGCCCTCGACGATCGCGCGATGGCGGCACTGGTGGATGACCGGGTTTGTCGGCACACCGTTCTGGGCGCTCGGACGGGCGGCGTTCGTGCCGCCCGTCGAGACCGCACAGGTGCCGGCAAGCCTGCTCGGGCGCTTCGCTACCACGCAGCCTGCCGAGCCATTGCCATGCCTGCTGCGCTGGCTCTCACCGCTCACCAGCGGCAGCGCCGTGAGCACCCTGCGTGAGGGACGGTAACCGCCCGCAGAACTTGTCGCTCGCCCCTCTCGGACTGCGCCGGTAGTCTCGCCTCTCCCCCGAATCGCGGCGCGGTGCGCCGCATCCCTGGAGAGAGCATGACTGAACTTCACGATTTACCCCTGCGGGATCGTTGGGCGCGCCTGCGCTTTGCGGTCGTGGGCCCCTTGCTGGCAGCACCGCCTGAACCCGGGCAGGTGCGCGAACTCATCACCGCGCTGGCCGCCAAACGCTGGCGTCATCCCGTCACGGGCGACGATGTCCAGTTCGGCCGCTCCACCGTTGAGCGGTGGTTCTACCGGGCCCGCAAGGCGGCCCACGATCCGGTTGCGAGCCTGCGCGACCGCAAGCGCCCCAGCGGCGCCGGCGCAAGCCTGTCGCCTCAGGCGGTACAGGCGATTCGCGCGCAGTACCGGGAACATCCCGGCTGGACCTGCCAGTTGCACTTCGACAATCTGAAGGTCACGCTCGGCCCGGCGAACCTGCCGTCGTACACGACGGTGCGTCGTTATCTGCGTGCGCAGGGCCTGTACCGTGAACGCAAGCCGCGTCATACCAGCACCGGCGCGATGCTCGCGCGCGATCGCCTCGAGAAGCTCGAGGTCCGCAGCTTCGAGGTCGAGCACGTCAACGCGCTCTGGCATCTCGATTTCCATCACGGCTCGCGCAAGCTGCTCACGCATGATGGCCAGTGGATCACGCCGATGCTGCTGTGCGTGCTCGATGACCGTTCGCGCGTCGTCTGTCACGCGCAATGGTTTCTCGATGAGACCGCACGTAGTCTGATCCATGGGCTCACCCAGGCGCTCCAGCGTCGTGGCCGGCCTCGCGCACTGATGACCGACAACGGCGCAGCAATGCTTGCCGAGGAGACGACCGCCGGCTTGCTCGCGCTCGGCGTGCTGCACCAGACGACCTTGCCATATTCGCCGTACCAGAACGCGAAGCAGGAGACGTTCTGGGCCCGCATCGAAGGGCGCGTGATGGCCATGCTCGAAGGCGAGCCCAATCTCACGCTCGAACTGCTCAATCAGGCCACCCACGCGTGGATCGAGCGCGAGTACCACCACGCGCATCATTCCGAGATCGGTGGCACGCCGCTCAAACGCTATCTGGCCGGCCCCGATGTGGGCCGCGAATGCCCGTCGAGTGACGCGCTGCGCGCCGCATTCCGTATCGACGTGACGCGCGCCCAGCGGCGCTCGGATGGCACCGTGAGTCTGGCCGGCACGCGCTTCGAGATTCCCTCGGCCTACCGGCACCTGCAGCGCGTGCACCTGCGCTACGCGCGCTGGGACCTGAGCGGCGTCGATCTCGTCGACGCCGATAGCGGCGCCGTGCTGTGCCCGCTGCGGCCGCTGGACAAGGCCGCCAATGCTGATGGCCAGCGCCGGCGACTCGATGCCGTCAATGTCGAGCCGCCACCGGCCAGTGCGCCCGGCATCGCGCCGCTGCTACGCCAGATGCTGGCCGACCACGCCGCAACCGGGTTGCCGCCAGCCTGGATTCCCGCCAACTGGCAGGAGGAGGCATGAGCCAGCGTCTGCAAGCCCTCTACGGCCTGAAGTGGAACCCGTTCTCGCCGGAGCTTCCCCTCGAGGCGCTGTACGTGCCGCCGCGCGTCGAGAACTTCTGCTGGCGCATCGAGAACGCGCTCGTGCGCGAAGGCGGCTTCGCGATGATCCACGGCGAGCCGGGTACCGGCAAGAGCGTGGTCATGCGCGTGCTGGCCGAGAAGCTCGAGCGACTGACCGATCTGACAGTCGTCTCGATCAATCATCCGCAGAGCAACCTCGCCGACTTCTATCGCGAGATGGGCGACATCTTCGGTCTGGAACTCCGGCCGCACAACCGCTGGGGCGGCTTCAGGTCGCTGCGCGACCGGTGGATGTCGCACCTGCAAAGCACGCGCCGGCGCCCAATCCTATTGATCGACGAAGCGCAGGAAATGAGTCCCGGCGTGCTCAACGAACTGCGACTCATGGCCAGCGCCCGCTTCGATTCGCAGCCCCTGCTGTGTGTGGTGCTCGCCGGCGACACGCGCCTGACCGACAAGCTGCGGCGCGACGAACTGCTGCCACTGGGCAGCCGTATCCGTTCCCGCCTGGGGACCGAGAAGGCTTCGGCCGACGACCTGCTGGCCTGCCTCGATCATCTGCTCGCCAGCGCCGGCGCCCCGCAGCTGATGACACCGCCGCTGCGCCACACGCTGTGCGAACACGCGCTGGGCAACTACCGCGTGCTCACCACGCTCGCCAACGAACTGCTCACCACCGCCGCGCAGCGCGAACTGTCCGAACTCGACGAGAAGCTGTACTTCGAGGTCTTTGCACCATCAACACAGTCCTCGCGCCGCACGCCAGCGCGTCAACCCAACGGAGCCCGATGACATGTCCCGTAAAGCATCACCTCACAAACCCAACGCCTCCCGGCACCTGCCATTGCCCGAGCTCTCCGACGAGGCAGCCTACATGATGCAGTTCTTCATCGAAGACCTCTATCTGTGGTTCAGCCGCGCCTACGCCACCCAGATCCGCCGCTATCGCGAGCCCTGGTACCGCGGTCCGACACAGCCGCCACACCAGAGCATCGACGAGCCATTCTGAAACGACAACGGGAGCTTCATCGCTCCCGTTTTACTTCGTCCCTCGAACATCATTTATGTTGCTCATTGCCCCATCGATTTACGTGCTCACGCTCACTTCTCTATGAAAAGAGAAATGCAACAGCCTATGTGACGTTGAATCGTCCCCAGGTGATGAATGCGCTGAACCAGCAGGCGATCGCAGAACTACGCGCGGCGTTCGAAGATGCGCAAGACGACCCACAGATTCGCGGCGTCATCATAACCGGCGCAGGCAATCGGGCATTCATCGCCGGTGCCGATATCAACGAGTTGGCCAAGGCAACGCCAATTGAGGCCGAACGCCAGACACGTGCGGGTCAAGCACTTCTCGATCTTGTCGAACATCTCGGCAAGCCAGTCATTGCTGCAGTGAACGGCCTGGCACTTGGCGGCGGATGTGAAACCGCGCTCGCCTGCACGATCCGGCTAGCCAGTCCGGGCGCGAAGTTCGGGCAGCCTGAAATCAAGCTGGGACTCATCCCTGGCTTTGGCGGAACGCAACGACTCCCTCGCCTCGTCGGCAAAGGTGTCGCGTTGCAGCTC
>DATMRM010000226.1:0-4173 GCA_035566155.1 Steroidobacteraceae bacterium
TGACGAAATTGCTGGCAATCGACTGCAGACCGAACCCCAGCCCCAGGCCGATCGCGCCGGTCAGCACGGTGAGCGCGGTCAGGTCCACGCCGGCGGCGTTGATACCGAGCAGGACCCCCAGTCCTACCAGGAAGAAATAGGTGAATTTCGTGATGCCGATGCGGGTGGACAGCGCGATCGCCTCGATGTGCATCACGCGACGCTCGATCCCACGCGCGATCACGCTGGTGACCAGAACGAAGGCCGTGATGATCACCAGTCCCTTGAGCAGCGCCCACAGCGTGAAGCGTCCGGCGCCGGGTAGCAGATTGATCTCGTCGAGCGTCTTCTCGATCTCGCCGAACCAACCGACCAGTTCGAAGGAAATCCCCAGCCACACCAGCAGCGTGAGTCGGGTCTCCCAGGTGCGCAGCCATGAGCGCGGTCCGAGCGCAAGACGCAGCAGGTACAACGCGAGGCGCACCAGGATCAGAGCCGTGACGAGTTGCAGGGCCACGTCCAGCAGCGTCAGCGGGGATCCGATCGCCGCGACCACGGTACGTCCGACCAGCAGCACGATCAGGCAAAGCACGAACGGGGCTTCGATGGCGGAGATTTCGATCAGGCGCGAGCGCAGGCCGCGCAGCGGCATTGCCGCAAGATGTCGGGCGCGCCAGCGCCGCGCATAGCCCGAGGCAAGCATGCCGAGGACGATGACGACGCCGACCAGCGTCAGCTGCCAGACGATCTCGGCGTCAGTAGCGGCGGCGAGAAACGATTGAATAGCGTTGCTGCGAACGAGCCTGTCTTGGATTTGCATGCCGCCGATGGTCCGGCTTCTTTAAGCGTTGAGATCCGGGATCAGCTGACTCTCGAGTTTCATGATCTGATCCTTTAGCGCGAGCTTGCGCTTCTTGAGGCGTTTGAGCTGCAGTTCGTCAATATGGATGTCCATCGATAGTCGCGAGATGATTTCATCCAGGTCGCGATGTTCGATGCGCAGCTGCCGCAGCTTTTCGACGTTGCGGAACAGGTCGCGGTCGACGTTATCTTCCTGATCAGTCACGCTTAAGACCGCCCATTGACCGGCCCAAGGTGCGCCGTGATCGGCCGCACCCCCTCGGGTAGCTTATCTAAGCGACCTAACGGACGCCACGGCAGGTCCGGCTCGTGAAAATCCGAGCCCACGGAACCGGCGAGATCGAAGCGGCGTGCGAGCGTTGCAGCGCGATCAGTATCCGCCGGCTCCATGCCCGGCAGACTGACTTCGATGCCGCCGCCGCCCGCGTCGCGGAACTCTGCGACCAGTTCCCGCAGCACACCGTTGGAGACCTTATAGCGGTGCGGGTGCGCCAGCACCGCGATACCGCCGGCTCCGAGCACGCAGCGCACGACGGTCGCCAGCTCCGGCCACTTCTGCGCCACATAACCGGGTTGACCACGCTTGAGCCATCGATCGAACGCGCGTTGGATGCTCGTTGCCAGGCCTGCAGCGCACATGGCGCGCGCGATGTGTGTCCGGGTTGGAGCCGGGACGGCCAGTGCCTGCTCGGCCAGCGCCTCGCCGGGCAGACCCGCTGCGCTCAAACGGCATGCGATTTCATGAATGCGCTCGCGTCGCATTGTGAGCACCGAACAACAATGATCCCGCAATGAGGAGTCGGCCTCGTTCACCGCCAGGCCGACCACGTGAACTTCGCGGCCGCGCCATTCGCAGGTGAGCTCGAGGCCGGATAGAAACTCGATGCCATGTTGTTCGCAGGCGGCGCGTGCAGCGGAGCAGCCGGCCAGGGTGTCATGGTCGGTCAGTGCCAGCAGCGCCACCTGGCGTGCGGCAGCGCGCGCCACCAGTGCTGCGGGTGCCAGCGCGCCATCCGAGCGATCGCTGTGGGTGTGCAGGTCGATGCGCGAGAGCATTTACAGAGGGCCCAATGCACCGATCCAGTCACGGCTGCGATCGGCATAGGCGATGAACCAGGGGTTGATGAGGGTATCGCGCTGGTTGTAGCGCAGAGGCTGCCCATGGGGATCAACCACGCAGCCGCCGGCTTCCAGCACCACGGCCTGACCGGCGGCAGTGTCCCACTCCGAGGTCGCGCCACGCCGCACGTACAGATCGCCGGCGCCTTCGGCCAACAATCCGAACTTCAGGGCACTGCCGATGCTGAGGCGTTCCTGGGGCCCGAGACGCTCGAGCGCGTGATCGAGCCTGGCATCCCCGTGGGAACGGCTACCGAGCACGCGCAGGCGTGTCGGGGCCGTTGACTGCACATGAATCGATGTGCGCACGGCATCCGCGCCGACCCGGAATGCGCCGCAACCTCGGGCCCCGGCATAGCTGACGTTGCGGGCCGGCGCATGCACCACACCCAGAATCGGTTCGCCGTCCTTCACCAGTGCAATGTTGACCGTGAACTCGCCATTGCGTTTGACGAACTCGCGCGTCCCGTCCAGGGGATCGATCAGCCACAGCGTGCGCCATGCGCGGCGCTGCGCGAAGGCCTGGTCACCGGACTCTTCGCCCAGCAATGGGATGTCGGGCCGCAGTGCACTCAGACGCGCGGCGATCAGGCGCTGCGCGGCCAGATCGGCTTCAGTGAGGGGCGAACGGTCGGACTTCAGGGTCACACTGAACTCGCCCTCGTAGATCTGCATGATTTCGCGTCCGGCGTCGTGCGCGATGTCAAGCACCGCAGACAACACCGCCGCCAACTCCGTGGGTGTCATACGCTCTATGATATCCGACAACATGACTGCCCCAGCCCTGAGTCTCGCGCAGTGGAATCAAATCGATACCGTCCTGCTGGACATGGACGGGACCATCCTCGACCTGGCCTTCGACAATCATTTCTGGCGCACCCATGTGCCGCAGGCCTGGGCGTTGCAGTGCCAGCTCAGCGAGCAGGAGGCGCTGCGGCAGCTGGAACGTCGTTTTCGGGCGTGTGAGGGCACGCTCGACTGGTATTGCCTTGATTATTGGAGCCGAGAGCTTGAATTGGACCTTTCCGCCCTCAAAAAGAAGCATTCCGACAGGATCCGATGGCTGCCTGGCGCGCGCGAGTTCCTCTTGCGGGTGCGCGCGCTGGGCAAGCGTTTGGTGCTGATCACCAACTCGCACCCGACGACGCTTGCTATCAAGGACCAGCATACGCAGGTCATCAGCCACTTCGATGCCGGCTTCAGCTCCCATCATTTTGGTGCGCCGAAGGAGCAGATGCGGTTCTGGCAGGAGCTTGCGAAGGTCGAACGCTTCGACCCGCAGCGCAGTCTGTTCGTCGATGACAGTCTGCCGGTGTTGCGCGCCGCCCGCGCCGCAGGCATCCAACTCGTTTATGCGGTGAATCGGCCGGACAGCGATGCACCGCCGCGCCCGCAGCAGGAATTTCCGTTCGTCGACGCGGTCGCCGAGCTGCTGTAGCGCGGCCCAGGCAATCTCAGCGACCGGAACGCCGTCCTTTTCCGCCCTGGCGGTTGCCAGGGCGACCGCCGCGGTGCCCGCCGCCCGGACGACTGCCGCGGCGCATCGGAGCGGAATATCGCTGATCGGGAGCGTTGTAGGTGTCCGCAGTGAGCTGCGCCAGCAATTCCGGGGTTACCGTGGCCACCGGTATCTTGTGGCCGATATAGGTCTCGATGTCCGGCAGGCCCATCGCGTACTCCTCGCAGCCGAAGCTGATGGCGTCGCCGTCAGCGCCGGCGCGCGCAGTGCGGCCGATGCGATGCACGTAGTCCGCCGGGTCCTGCGGCAGGTCGAAGTTGAACACGTGGCTGACGTCCGGGATGTGCAGTCCGCGCGAGGCGACGTCGGTGGCGATCAGTACCGCGAGCTCACCTTCGTGAAATTGCCGCAGGAACTGCAGACGCTTCTTCTGCGGGACGTCCCCCGAAAGCGCCTGCGCGTTCAGGCCATTGGCTCGCACCGCCGACTCGAGCCGCTCGGCGGTGCGGCGCATGTTGACGAATACCATCGTGCGGTGCGCCTCGGTGTCACGCAGCAGACCGATCAGCAGCGGCACCTTCTCCTCCATCGAGGGGAAGTAGATCACCTGTCGGACGCGTTCGATCGTGACCCGATCGGGCTCGATCCGCACCAGCTCGGGATTGTTCATGTGCTCGTACGCGAGTTCGAGCACCCGCTGCGACAGCGTTGCCGAGAACAGCATCGACTGGCGATGCTCAGGACGGGGCAGGCGG
>DATMRM010000227.1:0-8093 GCA_035566155.1 Steroidobacteraceae bacterium
TGGCATCGCCGGAGGACTCCGATGAGGCACCCAGGCACAACGTCACGGCTGCAACCAGTACACCCAACAATACGAGATGACGCATTGGACTTACCCCCTTGGGTTCTTTGTGAGGTTCCCTGACAGCGCGCGATTGTAGTCCGAGTACATCAATTCTGAGAGACGCTGCGTTCCTGAGCGAGACCGTGCTCAGCCTGCAGCTGAGCGACCATCGGACCGCCGATCTGGCGCACTGCACGCTGTACTGCCGCGACCTGACAGTGCTGCGCCCGTGCGATTTGACCCAGATCGGCGGAATCCACACTCGGGCATACCTGCCCGGCCGCCCGTTGCAGACGCCGATAGAGGACGGTTCGGCCGTCGCGGGTGGACAAATTCAAATCGTCGTAACGCACTGTGACCGAGGGAGGCTGATCGCCCCGGTCGAGGATGCCGGCCGTTGCGCTCGCGGTAGCGGTGACAGCCAGCAAGCCGGCCGCCAGGACCGGCAGATAACCCATGCTGAACTTGAACATATGCGGCTCCTTGAGTTTGCGAACGATCGCCATCTACTTGGGCGACCGGCATATAAGACGCCGCGGTAGGGCGGTTGGTCGCTTGTGCCGCAACGCACTCGTCCCTGGGGGCAACGGGTCGGTCCCAAACCGGGAGCCCGGACACTGCGGGCAGCGGGGGGTGGTGTAGGCTTGGGTCAGAGAATGTCGATGCCACCGGGCCCGTCAGAGCAGGCGATTGCCGCCCCAATAGGTATGGCCGCGGGTCGGCGCACCCCTGCGCAGGCCGTGACGGAGCGCGGGCTGAACATGCTGTCGCTGCTGGGCGTGCTGTCGGTCTACTGGTGCTACGTCGCACTGTCGAATGTGCTGTACGCGCACAGCATGCAGGCGACCATCGAGGATCACTGGGCGTTCGCGCCGCCGCTGCCGCGGTTGCTGCAGCACGCCTTTCTCTACCCGTTGCTGATGGGGAGCGTCTGGATATCACTGCGCGTGGGGTGGCGGCCGGTATGGCGCGCCGTGCCGGTGCAGGTGCTGATGGGCCTGGGTTTCGCGGTGCTGTCGCGTCCGGCGCTGATCGTCGGGGAGATCATCGACGGCTCGATGGGCCACACCTGGGCCAAGGTATTTGCCGAGCGTGCCTCTTTGATCAGTGGCACCGGGCTCGCGACCTGGGCGGCCAGCACCTTGAGCTTTCTGCTCACCTATGGTTTCGGACTGGCCCTGGTCACCGGCCTGTCGTGGTATCAGCGCTATCGCGATTCGCAGGAGCGCTTCGATGCGCTGGAGCGCTCACTGTCGGCCACACGGCTGGCGGCGCTGCGCATGCAGCTCTCACCGCACACGTTGTTCAACCTGCTGCACACGATTCGCGGTCAGATCGCGTGGGATCCGTCCTCGGCGCAGACCATGGTGGTGCAGCTCGGCGATGTGCTCCGGCGGCTGCTGGCGGCCGGCGAGCGGGATTTTTCGCGGCTGGCCGATGAACTCGAATTCGTGCGGCTGTATCTGGAATTGCAGCGCAGCCGCTTTTCCGATCGCCTGAGCTTCCATATCAGCGAGCTCGGTGAGCTCAACAGGCTCTGGGTACCGAGCCTCATTCTGCAGCCACTGGTGGAAAACGCGGTCGCGCACGGCCTGTCAGGACATGCCGGTGCCGTGCACGTGAGCGTGGAGGCCAGCTCGGAGAACGGGACGCTGAAGCTCGCCGTGACCAACACCACCGCGTCCGATACCGTCGCCGGTGCGCAGGGAATCGGGCTGCGCAACGTGCGCGAACGACTGGTGCTGCACTTTCCGGACTCGGCCACGTTTCGTGCCAGCCCGGCGGACGCTCAGACCTGGGTGGCCGAGATCCAGATGCCGCTGGTGCTCGATGCACGCGGCAACCGCAGCGCGCCTTGAACGCCGCGGCCGTCATGGATGTGGTGATCGTGGACGACGAGCCGAGCGCGCGGCGCACGCTGCGCGAATGCTGCGCGCGTGAGCCGGATCTGCGGGTCGTCGGCGAATTCGGTGAGAGCGCCGGCGCACTCGAAGCCATCCGCGCGCAGCGGCCGCAATTGCTGTTCCTCGACATCCAGATCGATGCGCTGAGTGGCATCCAGATCGCGCGCTCACTGGACCCGTCGCACCTGCCGCTGATCGTATTCGTGACGGCCTACGACAGTTACGCGCTCGAGGCATTCGAGGTCAGCGCGGTGGACTACCTGCTGAAACCGTTCGACGAAGAGCGCTTCCGCAAGACGCTGGCGCGCGTCAGGCGACGGCGCGAAGCCGAGTCCGTGGCCGATCGCAATCAGGCCCTGTCGCAGGTGCTGGCGCAGATCGAGCGCAGCGCCCGCGCCAGTGCTGACAGCCGGCCGCGCATCCTGGCGGAGTCCGGCAGCCGCATGCACATGCTCGACATCGCGCAGGTCGAGGTGGCGGAGGCCGACCGCAACTACGTGAAGCTGATCGTCGGCCGCGAGGTGTATCTGACGCGCAGTACCCTGCAGCAGGCCGAGAAGGCGTTGCAATCGCAATCCACACTGCGCATCAGCCGCTCGTGCATCGTGAACGTGACGCATGTACGTGAGGTCAGCCGCACCCCCCGCGGCGATTTCATCCTGGTGCTCGCCGGCGGAACCACGGTGACCAGCAGCGAAGGCTATCGCGATGTGGTGCGCGACTATCTCGCGCAGCTCAAGCTCGGGGCCTGAGCGCCCGGCGCCTGCGGCACTTCGTTGCCGCTCAACCACGCTTGCAGCATCGCATTCACCGTTTCTGGAGCCTCCTGTTGTACCCAGTGCGAGACGTTCGGCAGGTAGCGCAGCGTGAGCTGCGGCGCGTAGTGATCGGTGCCGTAGGTGAGCTCCTTGCCCAGGGCCGTATCCACTTCACCCCAGAGCAGCAGCGTCGGAACGTTGATCGTCGTGATGCGCCGCGCGCCGAGGCGGCGCCGGCCGCGCACCAGGGCGCGGTAATAGTTGATCATCGCGGTCAGCGCGCCCGGCTGTGCCGCGTTGTCGCGATAGACGCGCAGCACCTCGTCGGGGAACCGGGACTTATCCACCGCCATGCCGCGCAACGCGTGTCCGATCGCGGCGCAGTGATCGCGCGACAGGATCCATTCGGGGATTGCGGGAAGCTGGAAGAAGAGGATGTACCAGGATTTTCGCATCTGCTGCAAAGTGCGCAGTCCCTTCGCAAACAGCGCGGGGTGCGGCACATTCATGATGATCAGCCGGGAGATCGGCAGGCGACCGAACATCGCGTAGTTCCACGCGATCGCCGCACCCCAGTCATGTCCGATCAGCAGCACCTCCCGGCAACCGGATGCTTCGATCAGGCCCGCGACATCCTCTTCCAGCCGCTCGATCGCGTAGGCGTCGACGCCGAGCGGGCGGGCAGTGCCGCCATAGCCGCGCAGGTCAGGCGCCCACACCTGGAAGCCCAGGCTTGCGAGCAGGGGTATCTGATGACGCCACGAAAAGGAGACTTCAGGAAATCCGTGCAGACACAGCGCCAGCCGAGAGCCAAGCCCTTCGACCGCGACATGGAAATCGATGCCGTTGGCGTGGATGGTGCGGTAGCTGAGGGTGGCCACGGGAGCGCAGTCTAATTGAAGTACCTTCCGCTGGTCTGGAACGGGTTGTGGCGCCGACGCGCCCAGACTCTCTTTACCTTGGCGTCGATCGCCGTCGCATTCATCCTGTTCGGAATCCTGGCGGGCATCGATGCGGGTTTTGCGCATACGCTGGCTGCCTCGCGCATGGACCGCCTGTTCACGGATCCGCGCTTCGGGGCGCCGATGCCAATGTCCTATGGCGAGCAGATCGCCCGCGTTCCCGGAGTCAGCGTCGTGGCGCCGCGATCGTTGCTGTTCGGGTACTTCCAGGATCCCAAGAACACGCTGGGCGTGCTCTGCAGCGATCGACGCTTCTTTGCGCTGCGCCCCGAGATCAGCATCTCAGCCCCGCAGATCGAGCTGTTGCGACAGATGCGCACCGGAGCGGCCGTCAGTGTCGAGCTGGCCAGCAAGTTCGGATGGAAGGTCGGTGACAAGGTACCGCTTCAGACCAACACCGCCCAGGCCGATGGCAGCCGGGTCTGGACCTTCGACATCGTGGCGATCGTGGATGATCTCAACTATCCCGGCCAGGGCGGATGGTTCATCGCCAACTACCAGTACCTGGACGAGGGCCGCGTCGATGGCAAGAGCACGATCGACCGCTTCCTGGTGCGCATCAGCGATCCCCGGCGCGGCGCCCAGATTGGCCGTGAGATCGACCAGCGCTTCGCGAACTCGGCCGCACCGACGCGCACCAATTCCGAGCGGTCTCAGGCGCAATCCGGTCTGCAGTTCATCGGGGACGTGAATTTTCTGACCGACGCGGTTCTGGGCGCCGTGTTCTTCATGCTGCTGTTCCTGAGCGGCAACACCCTGCTGCAGTCGGTGCGCGAGCGAACCGCGGAGTTTGCGATGCTCAAGGCACTGGGTTTCTCGAACGTCGCCGTGCTGTCGTTGGTGATCGCCGAATCGGTGCTGCTGTGTCTGCTAGCGGCCACGGCCGGATTGGTCATGTCGGAACTGCTGATCCCGATCGCGCACGACGCGCTGGCGAATTTCGTCGTCTTGCTGCAGATGCCGTGGAGAGCGATGTTGCGCGGATTCGCTCTGGCGCTGATCGTCGCGCTGCTCGGCAGCCTGCTGCCGGCCTGGCGAGTCATGCAGCTCAACGTGGTCAACGCGCTGGTGAGGCGGTAGATGGGTGAGCCGCCGTGTTAGGGGAATTCAAACAGATTGTGAGTCTCACGGGGATTGGCTTGAGGGCCATACCTCAGCGTAAGGGTGCGTCCCTGGTGATCGTCATTGGCATGGCGCTGGTCGTCGCCGTGACGCTCTCGATCCTGTCGATGTCAACGGGCTTCATGCGCAGCGTTCGCAACACCGGCCGCGAGGATCGAGCCATTGTGCTGAGCCAGGGCTCGCAGTTCGAGTTCGCGAGCGCGCTGTCGCGCGACAACGTGACCACAATCTGCGATGCGCCCGGAATCAGGACGGCCAGCGATGGCAAGCCTATCGTCTCTGCGGAGTCCCTGGCCACGGTGGCGGTCGTCAAGAAGAGCGATGGCCTCGATGCCTTTGTCGCGCTGCGCGGCATCGGCCCTCAGGGCTTGGCGCTGCGCCCGGAGATCAAGCTCGTCGCAGGTCGCCTGTTCCGGCCCGCGAAGCACGAGCTGATTGTCGGGAAATCGGCGCGGGCTCAGTTCGCCGGACTTGATCTCGGGAGTCAGGTGCCCCTGCCGCAGGGCGATTGGACGGTCACCGGCATTTTCGAGAGCAATGGCGATGGGCATGAGTCGGAACTGCTGGCTGATTCTGAGACGGTGTTTGCCGCCATGCGCGCCAGCACGTTCCACAGTGTGACCGTGATGCTCGAGCGAGCGCAGTCCTTCGAGCAGTTTCGCACGGCGCTGACGACCAATCCGACTCTGACGGTCGATGTCGTGCGCGAGCCGCAGTATCTGGCCGCCCAGTCCGAATTTCTGAACGACTTCCTGAGCATGATTGCCTATGTGGTGGGCGGGATCATGGGTCTGGGCGCCGCGTTTGGCGCGCTCAATACGATGTATTCGGTCGTCAGTGCCCGCGCGATCGAGATCGCCACGCTGCGCGCGATCGGCTTCGGCGGCGCAGCCGTGGTCGCCTCCGTGCTGGTGGAGTCGCTGCTGCTGGCGCTCGCCGGAGCGGCGATCGGTGCCAGCGCCGCCTGGATAGCGTTCAACGGGGATCTGCACGTCGCAGGAGGCCTCGTGTTCAAACTTGCGGTCACACCGGGACTCGTTGGGCTCGGGATCGGATTTGCCGGCACGCTGGGACTGATCGGCGGCCTGTTTCCCGCGATCCGCGCGGCAAGGCTGCCGGTCGTGACCGCATTGAACAACCAGTGAGATTGGCCGGAGCCCGAGCCGCCCCGCTCTCAGCCTCCGGGCTGCTCCATCGTGATGACTACTTTGCCTCGAGCGTGTCCCTTTTCCAGATAGCCGATCGCGGCCGGGAGCTCACTCAAGCGGTAGCGACTGTCGATCACCGGTGTCACCTTTGCGTCCTGCATCAACTCGCGCAGAACGTTCAGGTCCGCCTTGTTCAGATTCGCCTGGAACGAGACGACCTTCTGGCTCACGAACGGTGACAACACCATTGTCCTGGCTATACCGCTTATGGAGTCGAATCCGACGATGACGATGATCCCCGCCGGTGCCAACACGCGCCGGTATTCCAACACCGAGCGGTTGCCCACATTATCCAGAATCAGATCGTAGCGCTGCGCGCCCCGGGTGAAATCCTCCCGGGTGTAGTCGATGACGTGATCTGCGCCGATCGATCGGACCATCTCCACATTGCGGGTACTGCACACACCGGTCACTTCTGCACCGAGGGCCTTCGCAATCTGCACGGCGAAGGTACCCACGCCGCCCGAGGCGCCGTTGATCAACACCTTTTGCCCCGGTTGGATCCGACCCCTATCGCGCAGTGCCTGCAAAGCGGTAATGGCTGCGATCGGTGCCGCAGCGGCTTGTTCAAACGTCAGATTCTTGGGTTTCATCACCAACGCCCCGTCGGCTGGCATGCGCACATACTCGGCGAAGGCTCCGTCGGTGCCGCCGAACACTGAATCACCCGGCTGAAACTGCTTGACGTGGGTGCCGACCGCTTCCACCGTTCCCGCAAAATCAATGCCTGCGCCTGAGTACCTGGGTCTACCGAGACCCGTCTGCAGGCGCACGACGGCCGGGGTGCCCCTCATGAGATGCCAGTCGATCGGATTGACGGAGGCTGCGTGAATTCTGACCAGTACTTCATTGTCTGCGGGCGTGGGCTTTTCGATGTCCTCCAGTTTGAGGACATCGGGCGAACCGTAGCATCGTTGGGTAATGGCCTTCATCAGAGTCTTGCTGGCGGAAGCAACATCCGCTGGTCGGCAAGGGGAGTTGTAGTTGAGAGCCAGCCCCAGCGAAAGCAGCATCACTGCCACGATTGCCACAACAATCCCTAAAACCCTGCGGCGAATAGTCATCAGGCTATCTGGACCCGACCTGAAGTCCTGCTCTTAACGAGCCGCAGCCAGCATAGTCCAGACAGTGACGGTTTCCCATCCCGGTCGGCTACCTGAGGTCTAGGCGTCGCGCATCGCCTCGACGACTGGCAGGCGCGCCGCGCGCACGGCAGGAAGTATCGCACCGAACAGGCCGATGCCGCATGCCCAGCCCATTCCCAATGCGATCAGACTTAAATCAACGTGCAACTTGGTGAGTACCCGGCGCGATTCAAATCCAAGATGGGCGCCGATCGTACTGCCATTGAATAGCAGCCCCACGACCAGTGCACCCAAGGCGGCGCCAATCACGGCAAGGAGAAGTGCCTCAATCAATAGGGAGGCCACGACAGCGCTGGGACCGAAGCCGATGGCTCGCAGGGTCGCGATCTCGGTGCTGCGGGCACTGACGGCGGAATACATGGTATTGGCCGCACCAAACATGGCCCCCAGGGCCATGATGGCGCTCACTGTATAGGCCATGAAAGTCATGGTGTCTCGCACGTGCTCCGACTGCTGTTTGAAGTATTCCGACTCACGGTAGACGTCCAGTGAACGGAAGGGTTATTCGTGAGGGCGTCTTTGCAGGCTTCGAACCTGGCAGGACTTTCCAGCAGCATCGAGACGGCGTTGAAAGCGTTACGACGAGTCGCGGATAAGAGCGTTTCTGCATCCCGCCAGCAGTTCCGATTCGTGCGTGTCACCGTTTGACTCGAAGATTCCGACAACAGTCCAAGGCACCCCGTGGATTGACGGCTGCTCGCCCAGACGCAGCCCCTTGAATTGCGACGATGCGCCTCGGCCTACCAACAGTTCGTGCACACCGGGCTGCATGACCCGCCCGGCAATAATCTTGATCTCCGGCCGCAGTAAGAATGCGCGCGGCGCAATTCCCCTCACCGAAACTTCGGCACCTGCATCCTTTGAGTACTCCCTTACTCTCAAGGGGACTAACACTTCCGCCGATACGATCGGCTCGCCATCGGGCCCCTGATGCACGCCAGGTGCGCCTTGG
>DATMRM010000228.1:0-4389 GCA_035566155.1 Steroidobacteraceae bacterium
CCCGTGTGCGTCGCCGATGTGGGGCCGCCGCCCGGCACCACCGCAATCGATCCGAACCTGCGTAACGACAGCACCGCGTTCGGTGAGGACATACACCGCGGTTACGGACAGACCGCATTCTTTGGTTCGGCCGACTTCGACATCATCCCGAAGACCCTGACCGTCACGCTCGGCACACGCTGGTATCACTACACGGACTACGAGCTCGGCTCCAAGTACACCACCGGCACCGAGTGCGAGAACATCGCGAACCCGTGCTACGGCGGATCGACCAGCATCGATGCCGAGAACGAGCACAAGGGCTATCACGGCTTCAAGAGCCGTGGCAACCTGACTTGGCACATCACGCCGGACATCCTCGCGTACTACACCTACTCGGAGGGGTTCCGGCCGGGTGGCTTCAACCGCACGATCGCCAACAAGGCCAAAGACGCCGAAGGCAATCCGCAGTACAGCTCACCCTTGAGCTACGCGCCCGACTCGCTGATCAACAACGAACTCGGCCTTAAGAGCGACTTCTTCGACCATCGCGTGATCGCCAATGTGTCCCTATACCGCATGGAATGGCACGATGTGCAATTCGCGCTGTTCGATCCGACGATTCTGGGCAACACCACTTTCGTCGTGAACGGGCCGAACTACCAGATCGACGGTGCCGAGCTACAGCTTGCCGTGAAGGTCATCGACGGACTGACGATCCAGGGCACTGGCTCCTGGAACAGCCCGAGCCAGTCCAGCTCACCGTGTCTGACTTCCAACGATCCGAAGGCGACCAAGGCCGGCGATCCAGACGCGGCCGCGCTCGGACAGTGCATCACCGAAGTCAAAGGTAAGCCGTTCCCGAACCCGTTCGGTGTGATCGGGACGCGTCCGGCATTCTCCCCGGCGGTGGAATTCAACCTCCGCGGGCGCTACGAGTTCGTCTTCGGAAATGATTTCAAGGCCTTCGTGCAGGCGGGCCTGAGTCACATCGGCGATATGCAGAACCAGCCGGCCAGCTACCTGCCCGGCGACATCCCGTCCGAGACCATTCCCACCACGACGCACCTGCGCTACGACCAGCCGGGCTACACGACCTACGATGCTGCCATCGGCATTGGCAAGGACAATTGGTCCGCCAAACTGGTGGGTGAAAACCTCGGCAACTCGGATGCCAGCACGTTCACATCCTCCGCTCAGTTCATCAAATCAGAGGTGCCCCTGCGTCCGCGGACCATCAACCTGACGCTGGGCTACAAGTTCTAAGCCTCGGGGATTCACGTAGAATCAGGGCGGGCTGCGATGCCCGCCCTTTTTTTGCCCGAATGAATTCTACTGTCACCGTCCCGCCCGCCGCCGCTTCGCAGCCGTCGCCCACAGAGCTCGAAGTCAATCGCATCCGCGAGCTCACCAAGGCGCATCACTATGCCGAAGCACTTGCGGCCGCCGAGGCGCTGGGCGCTCAGGTCCCGCAGAACCGCGACGTGCTGTACCTGACGGCCCTGTCACAGCGTCAGCAGAACAGGATTCCCGAAGCGCTGCAAACGCTCGAGCGGCTCGAGAAGCTTCATCCGGGATTCAGTCGGCTGTTCCAGGAACGCGGGCATTGCTACGTGGTACTGCGTGATGCGCCCAAGGCGATCGAAGGATTCCTGCGAGCGGTCAACATCAATCCGGCGCTGCCGGCAAGCTGGAGCATGCTGGAGGGACTGTATCGGCTCACCGGCGACGCCCGTAACGCCGCCACCGCCGCGCAGCACGTGGCTACGCTCAAGCGATTGCCGCAGGAAGTGATCCTCGCCACGAGCCTGTTCTCCGATGGTGAACTGACCGCGGCCGAGCACATCATCCGACCGTTTCTGCTCGAGCACGGCAACCAGGTCGAGGCCATGCGGCTGCTGGCCAAGATCGGCATTGCGCGCGATGTATTGGACCATGCGCAGCTGCTGCTCGAGGCGGTGCTGGCGATCGCTCCGGACTATCGCGCCGCACGCCTGGACTATGTCGTGGTGCTGCTGGAGCGGCACAAATACCAGCAGGCGCGCGCAGAACTGGAGCAACTCATCAAGGCCGAGCCCGACAACCGCCAGCATCGCGCGATGTACGCGACCGCCTGTGCAGGTCTGGGCGAACATGAACGCGCGGTGCAGCTCTACAGAAAGCTGTTGCGCGAGGCACCGCAGGCCGAGGAAGTGCATCTGTCGCTCGCGCATTCGCTAAAGGCTTTGGGCAGGCGTGACGAGGCGATTGCCTCCTATCATGCGGCGGCGACGGCACGCCCGGACTTCGGGGATGCCTACTGGAGCCTCGCGAACCTCAAAACCTATCGATTTCCGGACGAGGAAATCACACGCATGCGCGCGATCGAGGCCGCCCCCGAGATCCGGCTGCTCGATCGTTACCATGTGTGCTTCGCGCTCGGCAAGGCCTTCGAGGATCGTGGAGACTACGCCGAGTCATGGCGCTTCTACGAGCGCGGCAATGCATCGAAACGCTCCGAGAGCCGCTATCGGCCGGAGATCGTCGAAGGCAACACCGCGCGGCAGATCAGCACCTGCACCGCCGAGTTCATCGCCAGCCGGGCCGGCGTCGGCTGCGGCAGTCCGGATCCGATTTTCATCGTCGGCCTGCCGCGCTCGGGCTCGACACTGCTCGAGCAGATCCTCGCCTCACACTCCGCAGTCGAGGGCACCCAGGAACTGTCCGACATCCAGCGTATCGTGCTGGAATTGCAGGGGCAGGATCCGGATCTCGCCAACCTGCGCTACCCGGGCGTGCTGGCGGAATTGCCCCCAGAGCAGTTCCTGCGCCTCGGCGAGCAATTCATCCATGACACACGAGTCTATCGCGCTGCTCCCAAGGCGCGTTTCATCGACAAGAATCCCAACAACTTTCGTCACATCGGGCTGATCCACCTGATCCTGCCGAACGCCAGGATCATCGATGCGCGGCGCGAACCGATGGGCTGCTGCTTCAGCAATCTCAAACAGCTTTTCGCCAAAGGTCAGGAATTCACGTACAGCGTCGAGGACATCGCGCGCTACTACCGCACCTATCTGGATCTGATGACGCACTGGGAACGGGTGCTGCCCGGACGCGTGCTTCGGGTCTGGCACGAGGACGTGGTGGAGGATCTCGAGGGTAACGTCAGGCGCATGCTGGATTTCTGCGGACTGCCGTTCGAGCCGGCCTGTCTGGCGTTTTACCGCAACGAACGCAGCGTGCGCACACCGAGCGCGGAGCAGGTGCGCCAGCCGATCTTCCGCGACGGGCTCGATCAGTGGAAGCACTATGAGCCGTGGCTGGGGCCGCTGCGTGAGTCACTCGGTGATGCACTCACCCGCTATCGTCAGTAAGCTAGCGGCTGCGCGATCTTAGGCCGCCCGCTCGCGGCTCAGCGCCGGAATCAGATCGGCCACGGACTCGATAACAATGTCAGCCCCGGCCGCCAGCAGCGACGCTCGTGCGGCCTGAACGCGGCTGTTGCGCTCCGCGCTCGGCAGCGCATGAAACGCATCGTAGGACAGGCCGACCTGATTACCCGAGGTCACACCCACCGTGAATGCGCCGGCGGCCTTGCCCTCGGCGATGCCGGCTTCTGCGTCATCGACCTTGACCACCCGTGACAGCGGCCACACGCCCAGCTCCGCGCACGCCTTGTAAATCATCAACGGCGACGGCCTGCCGGCGGGCGTCTCCCCGGAACACACGACGTGCTCGGGCTTGTAACCCTGTTCCGCGGCGCGCTTCAATACCGGCTGCATCATCTCGCGGGTGTAGCCGGTCGATGAGGCAACGCGTAGGCCCGCAGCCCGCAGCCGCTCGAAGGTCTGCCGCGCACCGGGGATGAGCGTTGAGGCACTCGCCGCATGATCGCGCATCAGAGGCCCGAGCCGTGCCATCAGCACGTCCACATCGCTCGAGTCCGCGATGTGTCCGTGCACCTTGCTCCATTCAGCCGCGACCCGCGGATAGCCGAGCAGGCTGCGCACGTGATCGATCTTGGCCTTTCCCATGTCCCGCCGGGCGGCGGCCTCATCGATCGATACGCCTTCGGCGCGGAAAGCCTCCATCAGCGCCTTGACCGGCGCTTCGCATCCGAAGTCCACCATCGTGCCGGCCCAATCGAAGATCACCAGGTCGAAGCGCGCTTTGAGATTCATACCGTCACTCCAGCATCCAGCAGACTTGCTATCAATTCTTCGCCGATCGCAAAACCGGTGGAGGCACCTGCGCCACAGGTCACGATCGCCACTCGGACGCAAGGGTGCGGCGCATCCAACAGCATTGGCCGATCGCTCGCCGCGGCGTAGGTTCCGGTCCAGCGCTCCAGCACCGGGGGTGGATCCACCCCCAGGCTCAAGCGGAATTCTTCCAGAATTAATTCATCCACGGCCTGCAGTGAAAAGG
>DATMRM010000229.1:0-7595 GCA_035566155.1 Steroidobacteraceae bacterium
CAGGCCGCTGACATAGCGCTGGCCCCACTGGAAGCGCGTGGCCGGTCCCTGCGAATCGCGGTACGCCTGATCGAGCAGGCTGATCGCTTCGTCCTGACGTCCCAGCTTCTCGGCGATCTCGGCCAGATCGCCTTCATAGTAGTAAGCCGTTGCCGAGCGCGCCATCTCGGCCTTCGCAATATCGTAGGCCTTGTTGTAGTCGCCGGTATCCTCAAGGATGTTCAGCGAGGCATTCACCAGGCCGGATCGCAGCCACTGGTTCTGCTCGGCGGCCAGTGCATCGTCGATGCGCTGATCGAACGCGGCGGTCAGCTCCTTCGGATATTTGTACTTCGTGTCGTTGAGCGCCTTGAGTGCGCGCAGTTTGGCGTCGATGAAACCGAGCTGATCGGCCACCGCGTAACGCGTGTCCACGGAGGCTGCGTCCATGACCGCGATGAAACTGTCCCGCATCTGCGGCGCGACTTTGGGGCCGCGCGCGTGCACCGCTTTGAAGAAGGCGTCATCCAACACCTGCAGCGCACCCGCCGCGGAGACGGCCAGTTCCTGCTGCTTCAGGATGGCACCCACCTGGTCCGTGGACGCGACCAGCTTGGCCGAGGGCTGCCCCTTGGGGGTATCCGGAGCGTCGCTCTCAGCGTTGGCGGCATAGAAGGCGGCATAGATCGCAAGCTGCGCGCGCTCCAGTTTCAGGTCCTCTGGACATTGCGCGGCTGCGGCCTGCAGCTGTTGCGCGCGCGCCGCGTAGCTGCCCGCATCGAGCGTATCGAGATCCCACGAGTTATAGGCCAGACGACGACACTCATTGTCTGTCAGCACCCGACCACCCGCGGCCGTCTGCAGCAGCGCGTCCGCAGGCTGAATGTTGTCGAGCGCCAGATCCAGCACCGCGGCGTACTGCGATACATCGCGCCCGGCGCCGAGCCGGATGATCTCGTGCCGATCGGCATCCAATACGATCAGGGTCGGATAGCCCTGGACGCCGAACTGCTCACCCCATTTTTGCGCACCGTCATCATCGCCATCCAGATAGACCGGCAGGAACAGGTGGCTCTTGGCGATGAAATCCGGCCGCGGGAACACTGTGGATTTCAGAGTCTGGCAATACGGGCACCACTCAGCGCCCCAGAACAACAGGACCGGCCGATTCTCGCGCTTGGCGACGGTGAAAGCCCCTTCCATGCTGCCATCGAACCAGGAGATATCTTTCGGCTCGTGTAGCGCGTGCTGAGCGTGCAGGGGCTGCGAGCGGTGGCAGCTCGACAGCAGAACCAGCAGGCTGATTGCCATCAGGCGTGCAGTCATTCTCATAGGATACCGCAACGCGCGAAGCGCACCCTCGTTAACCCATCTTCACAAATATACGGCGCCCGCTCAGCGCTCACTTACCGCTTGGGCGAGCGCACGGTCCGTCGCGTCGGCGCAGCTTCCAGCGGATTTTCCGGCCAGATGTGCTTGGGGTAACGCCCCCGCATGTCCTTGCGCACCTCGGCATAACTGGTGCGCCAGAAACCCGCCAGATCGCGGGTGATCTGCACCGGGTGCTGTGCCGGTGAAAGCAGCTTGAAAGTGACCGCGACCGCGCCGTCACCGACGCGCGGGGTCTGCTGCAGGCCAAATACCTCCTGCAGTTTGACGGCAACGCTCGGTGCGTTGTCATCGACATAGTCGATCCGGATCTGCGAGCCGCTGGGCACGGTCAGCGCACGCGGTGCGAGCTGGTCCAGGGCGCGCGACTGCGCGCTCGTCAGCCGCGCCCGCAGCGCGCGTGTCAGATCCAGCCTCGACAGGTGTTCGCGACGCGTGATGCCCGGCAGATGTCCGCCAAGCCAGTCCGTACGCGTCGCCATCAAGGCCGCGTCATCGCTCACCGGCCAGTCCGCCAGATCCGCTCGGGCGAGCCCGCGCACAAATTCCATCCGGGCCTGCAGCTGGCGGCTCTCGTTGTCCCATGGCAGCGCGGTCAGGCCAAGCTGCGCAATGCCCTCCAGCATGGCATCCACGGCGCGCGCATCACCGCTGGCGTTCAAGAGCTGAGTGTCGAGCCGCAGCGCATCCAGCCGGCGCGTTCGCCGAGCGAGCACCGCGCTTTCGCGACTGTCCCATCCAAACTCATCGCTCTGCACGATTCGGGCAGCGAACAGACGCTCGATCTGGGAGCGCGCGATGGGTGCCGCCAGATCGACTCGTGCCTCGCGCTCGGCATCATCCAGAGAGCTCGCCACGATGAACTCCTCGCGGGCCAGAGAGGTCGCGTCCCGGAACATCGCACCGCGCCCCGAATTCAGCAAATATCGCCCTTCCCCCTCACTGCGACGCTGACCGATGCGGTCCGGATACGCCAGCGACAGTAACGCTCCGGTCAGATCCTGGGCCTGAGCGCTGCGTTCTGTCGGGCGTCGCGACCCGAGCATATCGGCGAGTGAATGTGCCGTACGCAGTACTCGCTGCAGCGTCGGGCGATCCACTGCGGAGGTCGTGCGGACCCCGCGCAGCACCTCGAGCCGACTGCGGATATCCGGGTCGCGCACGGCGGTTCCGGAATCGCGCCGCAGCAGGTCGCGCTCAGACAGCAGCGCGGCCAGTTGCGCCGCGTGTTCGACAGCGCCCAATTCCCGCGAGGCCAGCAGCATGTGCGCCAGGCGGGGATGGACCGGCAGCCGCATCATTTCCCTTCCCAACGCGGTCGGCATCGCATGCTCGTCCAGGGCATCCAGGCGCTGCAGCAGCTCACGCGCCTGCTGCAACGCCGCCGCGGGCGGCGCATCCAGCCAGCGAAGTCGCTGCACATCGGTGATTCCCCAACCCCCGAGCTCGAGTGCGAGCGATGCAAGGTCCGCTTCGAGTATCTGGGCCGGGGTACTGGCTGCAAGGCGCGCCTGCGCGCTTTCTCCCCACAGCCGGTAGCACACGCCCGGCGCGACGCGACCGGCGCGGCCCGCGCGTTGTTCACTCGCTGCCTGCGAGATGCGTACCAACTCGAGCCGACTCATGCCCGTGGATGGATCGAAGCGCGATCGACGCGCCAACCCGCAATCCACCACCGCGGTCACGCCCGGTATCGTGAGACTGGTCTCTGCAATGTTGGTCGCCAGAACCACTTTGCGCCGCCCCGGCGGTGTGGGGGCCAGCACCGCATCCTGACTATCGGCGGACAGTTCACCGTAGAGCGGCAGAATCAATCGTCCCGAGGAAGGGATACTCTGTGCCAGCGCTGTCTCCATCCGCCGGATTTCGCCTGCTCCCGGCAAGAACACCAGTACATCGGCGTACCCGTCCGCCAGCGCGCGCTGCACAGCGGGTACGACCATGCGCTCAAGCGGCTGCGCCCCGCTTGGAAACAACGGCGCCCCCTGCCCCAGATACTGCAGCGCCACCGGGAAGGCGCGTCCGGGAACACTCGCCACGCCAGCGTCGCCCAGCACAGCTGCAACGCGCTCACACTCGAGGGTCGCCGACATGATCAGGATGCGAAACGCGGCATCCAGTTGCGCGCGAGCATCGAGCGCCAGCGCCAACCCCAAGTCCGCAGCGAGGCTGCGTTCGTGGAATTCGTCGAAGATCAGGTAGGCGACCTGCTCGAGGCCCGGATCCTCCTGCAGCAGCCGCGTCAGCACGCCTTCGGTCAGTACCTCGATGCGGGTGAGGCTGGAGACGCGGGTATCCTGTCGCATGCGATAGCCGACGGTCCGGCCGATGGGTTCTCCGAGCAGTGCGGCCATGCGCGCCGCGACCGCGCGCGCCGCCAGCCGGCGCGGCTCCAGCATCAGAATCTTTTGACCGGGATCCGACAGCTCACCCAGCAGCGCCAGTGGCACGAGCGTGCTCTTGCCCGCACCCGTGGGGGCGTGCAGCACGGCGTCGCGGTGCTGATCGAACACAGCGCCGAGCGAGCGCGTCAGGGCACGCTGCTGGGCCGACAGCGCTTCGGTCAAATCACTTGGCAAACAGTTCCTTGACGCCGCCGGAGATCAGCATCGATACGTCGAGCAGCACACGCGGCAGCGCAAGACCGCCGGGTGCAGCCAGATACTTCGACTCCCACACCGGATTGAACTTGGCTTTGTAGCGGCGCAGACCATCGAAGTTGTAAAAATACTCGCCAAACCGGAACACGATGTTGCCCACGCGATGCCACGCCGGGGCGAGCGGATGCTTTTCCAGGCCCGCCAACGGTGCCATCCCCAAGCTCAGCCAGCGATACCCCTGCGCACGTCCCCACAGCAGCAGTTCGACGAACAGAAAGTCCATCGCACCACGCGGCGCATCCGGACCGAACCGCATCAGGTCCACCGCGATCTCCTCTCCGGTTCCGGCGATCCACAGCGTAGCGAACGCGACCACCTCGCCTTCCACACGCACCAGTGCGACCGGAAAATTCCGGACGTAGCTCTCCGAGAAGGATCCGACCGAGAAGCTCTTCTCCGCTACCGCCTTATCCTCGAGCCAGGCGTCCGATACGGCGCGCAGTTGCGGCAGCAGCGGCTCGAGCGCGTCGGGCGTCACGACCTCAAATGTCGCACCGTCCTTCTCCGCTCGCCGCCGCTGGGTGCGCAGTTCGGCGCGCGCGCTGCCCTCGAGCGAGAAATCCGGCAGGTGCACCCGTGCCTCTTCGCCAAGTTTCATCACCGCGAGCCCCAGATCGACGTACAGCGGCAGACAGTCGGCGCTCACCTGATAGAACACCGACCAGCCGCCGTGCCGGTCCGACAGCTCGCGAAACTGCCACACCAGTTCTTCCTGACCTTCCGCCGTGCCTACCGGATCGCCGAGCGCCACCCAGCTGCGACCGTTGACCTGATACATCAGAAACGCGTCGCGCTTGCTGCTGAACAGAATGCGCTTGTCACCGCTGATCGCGGCATTGGCGATCGCACTCGAACTGCCGCTGATCAGCGGCCGCGCGATCGACAGATCCTCGGTGGAGGCCACACCGGGCTCTGGCCGCGCGGGTTGCATCAGGTTCATCGCCAGATAGGCGGCCGCCAGCAGCACGACCACCAGTGATGCGCGCAGCATGCGCGGAGCATCCGCCTCGAAAGCAAACGTCCACCACAGCGAATGGGAATAGTCCACGTGCCGGTAGGCAAAGAAGCCGATCCACACCGCGGTGGAAATCACAATCGCGAGGCTCACGATCCACGATGGCGTGAACGGCTGCGACAGGATTTCGGACGGCCGGTAGAACGCGCGGCGCCCCAGCCACAGGATGACCAGCACCACACCCAGCAGCAGGGACTGCTCGATCTCAAGGCCCCGCAGCAGCGAAGTCAGCATGCCGGCGATCAGCAGATAGACTGTCAGCTGATAGGCCGCACGCACCCGCAGGAACAGCGCGCGTGCCAGTATCAGCAGCGCCAGGCCGATCACGCTGCCGGCCAGGTGTGAAAACTCCAGCACCACCAGCGGCAGCACATCGCGCAGGATCGACAACCGCGCATCGATCGAGGGCGTGGCGCCTGACACCAGTAGCAGGAAGCCGGCCGCCACCACCAGCGAGCCGGTAATCTGCGGCACAATCGGTGCCACGTAGGCCGCGGCGCGTTGCTCGATCCGGGCGAGCGTCGAAGCCTGAGAGCGCAGTTCCTGGCTCGCGAACAGCAGCGCTGCCACCAGCAGCGGCAGCAGGTAGTACACCGCGCGCCAGGCGAGCAGCGAGCCGATCAATTGATCCGCTGGCACACTCGGCAGACCCAGCACGATCAGCGATTCGAAGACGCCGATCCCCCCGGGCACGTGGCTGGCGATGCCCGCCGTGATTGCAATGGAATAGGCGCCGAGAAATGCCACGAACGTGACATCGCTGCCGGCTGGCAACAACAGATACAGCACGATCGCCGATACCCCCAGATCCACCACCGCCAGCACGATCTGTGGCAATGCGACCAGCGGCCTGGGTGCGCGCAGCGCGTAGTTGAACAGTTCAATCTGCCGCGGACCCGCCAGCGACCAGAGCGCATAGATCGCGATGCCCGCAAACAGCAGCACACCGCCGGCGAGCACGATGTTGTGATTGATATGCAGCAGATGTGAGGCCTGGTGCGGCACGTAGACGAATGAAATGGCGGCCAGCGCACCCAATCCGATCGCGCTGGTCACCATGCAGAAGCCGGCCACGGTCGCGACGTCCGCGGCACTCAGCCCCGCGGTCGAGTACAGCCGGTAACGCACCGCGCCGCCGGTCAGGCTCGCGATCCCGAAGTTGTGGCCGAAGGAGTAGGCGATGAACGAGGTGAACAGTGCACGGCCATAGGCCACTTTCTTGCCGAGATAGCGCAGCGCCAGCACATCGTAGAAGCCCAGCAGCCAGTAGCTGATTGCGGTCCAGAAGATGGCTGCCAGCACGGTCGTTTTCGGAATCGACCTCAGATGGTTCAACACCGTCGAGAGCCGGAATTGCGACAGCTGACGGTGCAGCGCGAAGGCGACACCGATGAATATCAGCAGCGATACCCCGGGCAGCAGCCAGCGCCGCCAGATCTCCTTGACCTCCTGCTCTGCGTGCGCGGTATCCACGGCTTTAAGAGGCCCGGTCCGAGCTCGGCGCGCCCAAGGCCCATGCCGCCAGGCCCCAGGCGAGAATCAGCGCCAGACCGCCGACCGGCGTGAGCGCGCCGATGAATCGCGGTGCCCCGGCCAGGATCAGATAGAGGCTGCCACTGAAGAGCAGCACACCGGCAAACAATAGCCACCCCGCCAGGCGCAGTAGCGGCGCGCCGACGCGGTCCAACAGCAGGCCTAAACCCAACAGTCCCAGCGAGTGGAAGTACTGATAGTGAACCGCAGTCTGCAACACCTCATAGCGCGCGGCCGGCAGACGGCTGCGCAACGCGTGCGACCCGAGCGCCCCGATGACCGTCGCGAGCCCCAGCAGGATCGCTGCCAGCTGACAGAACCGTCGGGGCTGGACCTGCATGAGACGTCAAACCCTAGTGCCGGCCGCGCGGGGCTTTGCGCGGTGCCGCCGGCGTGCGTGGCAGCCCGGTATGTTGAGTACGGAACGCTCGGGCGCCCTTCGGCCGGGTCCCGCTACCCGGTGGCTGATACGCCGGAATGAGCTGCTCGCGGGCGTTGCCGATCAACTCGGCGCGTCCCATGCGTCGCAGCGCTTCGCGCAAGAGGGGCCAGTTGTTCGGGTCGTGATAGCGCAGGAAAGCCTTGTGCAGACGCCGCACTCTGAGCCCCTTTGGTATAAACACCTGCTCGCTGTCGCGCGTGATCCGTTTCAGCGGATTCTTGCCGCTGTGGTACATCGCCGTCGCGCTGGCCATCGGTGAGGGCAGGAAGGCCTGTACCTGATCGGCCCGGAAACCATTGCGCTTGAGCCACAGCGCCAGTTCGAGCATGTCCTCGTCGGTCGTACCCGGATGCGCGGCGATGAAGTAAGGAATCAGATACTGCTCCTTACCGGCCGCCTTGGAGTACCGGTCAAACAGCTCCTTGAAGCGGTAGTAGGCGCCGACACCGGGTTTCATCATCTTTGACAGCGGACCTTCGCGCAGATGCTCGGGCGCGATCTTCAGATAGCCGCCCACGTGGTGCTGCGCGAGTTCCTGAACGTACTCGGGGGATTCGATCGCGAGGTCGTAGCGCAC
>DATMRM010000230.1:0-2513 GCA_035566155.1 Steroidobacteraceae bacterium
GTCGAAACACGCCGCGGTATCCATCGCATCCGCAGCGGATCCCGCGGCAGCAATGGCCGCTGCGGCTTCGCCGGCCAGGCGCGCGAGGCTGTGCTGGATTGCCTGGAACTTACCGATCGGCTTTTCGAATGCGACGCGCTCATTGGCGTAAGTCACCGACAACTCCAGGATCGCCTGCAACGCTCCGGCCATTTGCGACGCGCGGGCGACGGCGCCCACCAGCATGATCTCATCCAATCCGCTGCTGGTCGGTGCCAGCGCGATCGGCGTGGCTTGTTCGATCGTGAGGGTGTCGCGTGCCTCGCCGGCAACGTTCGTGTGATGGGCGATTCGAACCTGGGTCGCGTCCAGTAGTGCGACGTAGGAGCGCTTGTCGCGCGCGGCCAGCACGGCAAACTGCCCACACTCGCGCGCATCGGGCACCGCACGCGCAGTGCCTGTGAGCGTGTCGGACTGGCTTAGTTCGATCTGGTCGCGCACGTCCACCGGGGCGATCGACAGCCTGCTCGCAGGCATCGAAATCTGCCCCTGCTGTAGCAGCCAGCCGGCAAGCAGCGTTTCCGCAAGCGGAATGGCCGCAGCGTGTTCGCCCGCGATTCGCAGGACCGCGAACCCGTCCGACAGGGATGCGCCAGAGCCGCCGAGAGCCTCGGCAATCCAGGTACGCGTGAGTCCTGCGGCATTCAGCGCGTCCCAGAGCCGATCCCGGTCGGCAGCGCTCTTGAGCGACTCGGGCTGTCCGAGTTCGCGGAACAGCCGTCGCGCCGCGTCCTCGATCAGCGCCGAGTCGTCGTTCATTCGGCGCTACCCGCACCGACGGCGACCCATGCGAGATCGGAGTGAGAAATGGAGTCGAGCTTGAACGTCTTGGCCGCTACGGCCATGCGTGTCAGTGCCTGAGCCAGAGGCATCGGTGGCTTGGTGTCGCCCTTCTTCACCTTGTGGAAGCGGACCGGATTGATGCGTGCCACAACGTAGTTGCGCAGATAGGGCGACTTGAAGCCTTTTGCCTGCAGCGCATCCATGATTTTCTTCACCAGAGCGTCGATCTCGGTCAGACGCGCCGCAAAGCTGTCGCGTTCACGCAGACTTGCGGGTAGCGCACCATGGCTGAAACGGTCGACCTTCTTCAGCATGGCGCCATACGCACCGCCGGCAAAGCGCGGAGAGCGTTCGTAAACCACGCCCAGCGTCAGCAGCTCCGGCGATTCGAATTCCGCGACGAACTGTGACTCGGGCGCTCTGGGCTGCTGTCTAGCCAGACTACGCGCCATACGAACCACTTCCAGGCTGCGATCCTTCAGGTTGTGCGCCTTTTCGGTGTTGAGTGCGAGGATGCGATAGGCGAGGGCATCCTCCGGCGAGATCAGCGCCATGATCTGCTTCATGCCGAGCACCTTACCGGCCGCCAGTCGATGTCGACCGTTCGGGGTCCAGAAACGACCGTCTTCGCCGCGTACGACGATCAGCGGGTCGAGGAACGCCGCGGTCTCGTCGATCTTCTGCGCCAGGCGCTTGGCGTGGGTTGGCGACAGATCGCGCTGGAAGGGTGTGGGCTGGATCGCTCCCAGCGGCAGGCTCGCCAGCAGCAGGGCGCGCGCTCCGAGCGGCTCACGATAGGCCCCGATCGCCGCTCCACCCGCGCTTCGGACCAGCTCAACCAGCGGTGCGATCTCCGCAGCATCCAGGCCGATAGCCACTTCGGAGGCTTCCAGGCCGCGGGCGTTCGCACCTGGGGCCAACTTGCCTCGGGTGCGTTTCTTAGCCCTCGATTTTACCTGCGGGTGGGTGCTCTTTTTCTTCGCTGCCATTACTTCCCGTGATCCTCGGCAAGCCCATATGCCAGCAGTACGTTGCCCGGACGGCCGCCAAAAGCGCCGTATCCGGACGGTACATATAGCATGGAGCCTGCGATCACGGGACCGGGCCCGAGCATGGAGGCGCCTCTGGCGGACACCCCATTGACCGTCGGGAATTCCTTCTCGGTGTTGACCGACCAGATCACGCTGCCATCGGTGGTCGAGTACGCCCGTAGCGTGCCGTCATTCGAACCGGAGAACACGACCCCCGGTATGACGCTGAGGGCTGCCGCCTGAGCGGCATTGCAGCGCCCGCCCTTGGCACAGGTGGGGGGAGCCGGTGCCGCGTACCACGCCTTTGAGCCATCTTTCAGGTTCACCGCATGCAGGCCGCCCGGAGAGGGCGTGAAGATGTCGGATACCGCGAAATAGACGTGCTCGGCATCGACCGCTGAGCCCCACTCGATACCACCCAGGGCGCCACCGGCCCCGGCATGGTACTGCCACAATACCGCCCCCTGGTTGTCTGGATCGAGTCCCCAGCCGTTACCCGACTTCTGGCCGATCACGATAATCGATTTGCCGCCAGGGACCTGCGCGATGATCGGTGAATTGCCAAAATCGTAGTCCGGACCCTTCTGATCGGCGCAATTGGGATTGGTACTTCCAGGCCTGCAGCCACTGACGAAAACATCGTTTCCGAAAAGCTGTTTG
>DATMRM010000231.1:0-3104 GCA_035566155.1 Steroidobacteraceae bacterium
GCCCTCAATTCTGTTCCCATTTTGCGTTTTCGCTGCCGAACCTGCAGCCGCACGTGCTCGCGTCTGCCGTTGTGCGTCGCGCCGCGCCGCTGGTACAGCTGGGCGCTGCAACAACAGGTTTTGCTCCTGCTGCTCGCCGGCTGCTCGTTGCGCCGGGCAAGTTCGATCTTCGCGCTCGGCCGACACACCGTACAGCGTTGGCGGCAATGGCTCGATGAACGCAGCCTGGCGTTCGAATTCTTTTTGCGCAGCCGCTTCGCCGAACTCGGGCGCGCAGTCGATCGGCCTGCATTCTGGCTGGGCTGCCTGCAGCGCATGCCGCTGTGTGAGGCCATGGCCTGGCTCGACGGCGATGGTGTCTGCGTCCCGTGATGAACTGATCCTCGCCGGGTACGCGCCGGCGCAATTCTGGTCACACCGGGCTCTCCACACACTTTGCCCACTCGCGCCGAATTCGGTTCGCGGTTCTCATGGCACTCCCTTTTTATTGATAGGAGTGTGCATGAAGGACATCGACCCGAAGGCCCTGTTTCGCCTGTCCGTACTGGGTCCGCTCGTCAGTCGCGAACGGCTTGAGCGCGGTGAGCTGCAGCAGATCATCCGGCAACTGGCGCAGCAGGAGTATGCGATTCCGGGTTCTCGCCGGCGCCACATTGGCGAGAAGACGCTTCAGTCCTGGTACTACGCCTGGAAGCAGGACGGCCTCGCCGGCCTGTGCGGCAAGCCGCGCGTTGACCGTGGGCAGTCGAAACTGCCACCTGCGGTGCAAACTGCGATCCTCGCGGCCAAACGCGAGAATCCGCGCCGCTCGATCCGCCAGATTCGTCTGCTGCTCGAGTCCGCCGGCATTGTGGCGCACGACACGCTATCGCGCTGCGCCGTGCATCGCCTGCTGCAGACCCACGGACTGTCGCGCATCGTTGGCTCGGCAAGCCTGCCCGAGGAGAAGCGTAGCTTTGTCGCCGAACATGCCGGTTCCATCTGGTACGGCGACGTCATGCACGGCCCGCAGTTGTCGCTCGGTGGCCGGCGCACCAGGACCTATCTGGTCTCGCTGATGGATGACGCCTCGCGGCTCATCGCGCACAGCGCCTTCTGTTTCTCGGAGACCGCCATCGACATCGAGGGCGTGCTCAAGCAGGCGCTTCTTAAACGCGGCGTGCCACGCATGCTAATCGTCGACAATGGCGCGGCCTACCGCGCTTCGACGCTGCAAGGCATCTGCGCACGCCTGTCGATCAGACTGGTCTATTGCAGGCCATATGCGCCTGAAGGAAAGGGCAAGCTTGAACGCTGGCATCGAAGTCTACGGGACCAGTTCCTGAGCGAGCTCGACACCACGCACATTCACGATCTTGCCGACCTCAACGCGCGCCTGTGGGCGTGGGTCGAGCAGATCTACCACCGCACCGCGCACAGCGGTCTGGGCAACCAGACGCCGCTGGCCCGCTATCAGCAGGACCTGCCCAGGATCCGCACGCTCGGCACGCGAGCGACGCAGCTCGACGAACTGTTCCTGCACCGCGTCGCTCGCTACGTGCGCCGCGACGGCACCGTGTCATTTCAGGGCAAGCGCTTCGAAGTGCCATACGAGCTGGTCGGCAAGACCGTGTTGCTCGTGGTGGATCCCCATACGGGAACCGTCAAGGGCGTAGAAAGTGAGGCGGGCGAGCCCTTGGGCGCCGCAACCCTGCTCGACGCTGTCGGCAATCGCACACGCAAGCGGCGCAAATCTCAGCCTGAGACCGTCGAGCCGGCCGTGACAGGACACGACGCGCCGATCGAGAACGCAGCGCACGGTCCCAATCTTGTCGAACTCGCCTATCAACGCCACTACGCCCGGGAGCTGTGACATGTATCGACAACACTTCGGTCTACGTTGCGCGCCGCTCTCCAAAGAACATAGTGAGTTGTGGGACGACGGCGCCTTGGCGCAATTTAACGAACGCTTCCAGTGGCTACTGCACAGTCCCGGTATTGGCTTGCTCACGGGCGAGCCCGGCGTGGGCAAGACTGCCGCGTTACGCCACGCAGCACTTGCCTTGAATCCCCATCGATATCAGGTCATCTATCTGGCTGAAACCGAGTTCGGGCGCATCGATCTGTACCGCAGCCTAGCTCGCGCGCTGGGTCTGGAGCCCGCCTATCGGCGTGCCGACCTGTGGCGGGATCTGAAGCTGCGCATCCTGGAGCTCGTCGAGAGCAAACAGTTGTTGCCCGTGTGGATTATCGACGAAGCGCAGAACCTGCCCCTCGAATTCTTCCGCGACTTCCCGGCCTTCCTGAACTTCGCCTTCGATTCGCGCGACCTGCTCACTGTCTGGCTCGCAGGCCATCCGAGTCTGGGCCAAACGCTCGAGCGTGCGCCGTACGCAGCTTTATATGGACGTATCCAGGCACGCGTTCAACTCAAACCCGTGATCGAACGCGAGCGCTTCGCCCTGTTCATCCAACACGCATTGAAGAGCGCCGGCTGCAGTCACACGTTGCTGGCCGAATCTGGCCTGGAGTTACTTCGCCAGGCCTCTCGCGGCTTGCCCCGGCAAGCGGGGCGGATTCTGCGCACCGCTATGCAGATGGCCGTGCCCAAAGGACTGAACCATCTACCCGACGAACTGCTACAACAGGCAATCGAGGAGTTGAAATGACGCCCGAGTTTGACACGCTGTTCCCCGAGGGTATCCCCGATTCTTGTGCTCGTGCTCTGACCGACTTCCTCTACCGCCTCGCCCTTGTATGCGAACAACGATACGAGCACGAACTGCGTCGCGACTCCGACAAACGCTATCGCGAGACAATGGATCCCGATCAACCCTGGCGCCGTAAAACCGACCCTGCAATCTAGCGCCGCCGTCGCGCACTAAACGAGGTCCATTCCATTCCTCATTTAGTGCGTGACGCCCCTCGCAATCTCACGCCACATAGCTCGCGACGACAACCCTAATTTAGGCCGGGACGTAACACCAACACACAGGAGATCGGACCGCCCTGGGGAGTACCCTCCTCAGTGCGAATGATTACTCCGTTATGCATCGCGCCAGCGCTGAGCCACTTACCAATCAAGCTCAGAATGACTGGGTCCGCGATGCGCTGGGCCACCATCT
>DATMRM010000232.1:0-2481 GCA_035566155.1 Steroidobacteraceae bacterium
GTCTCCCCCGGCACGCGCTCGCGCAGCGCGCCAATCGTAACTGGCATAGTGTTCTCCCCTACCTTAAGGCGCGACCGCTTCCCTGGGGTGTGCACGTTTGGACTGTGCGCACGTTCAAATCCTTATGCGTTGAATTCTCGCATAATCCTGCCGTATCTTACAGTTCATGAGAGGCGATTTGGTGACCATCGATTCAGATCAGATGTTCCTGGTACCGCATTCTGCGACGCATGGCTTGTCGCAGATGGTGCTGCGAACGGACGTCGCCGGTATGCCATTGGAATGGATCGACTACAAGGAAGCCGCCCGCCTCTATCACCAGGATCAGATCGCTTACACCTGCGGGTCGCTGCTCTATCGACTGTATGGGGGTGTTAACGCCATCAGTGGCCGTCGCACCGTAGTGGAAGTGAGCTCGATCATTGCGACCCTGGGACATACCGGCAATCCGGGTAATACCCGTCACGATTACGTCCCGCCGCTCAACAACGAAACCCTGTTCCGTCGCGATGCGTATCTGTGCATGTACTGCGCCGGACGCTTCTCCAGCCGCGAATTGTCGCGCGATCATGTGCGCCCGTTCAGCCAGGGCGGGCTGGATGTGTGGACGAACGTCGTTGCCGCCTGTCGTCACTGCAACAACGAGAAGGCTTGGCGGACGCCGGAGCAGGCGAAAATGCAGTTGATTGCCGTGCCATTTACGCCGACCTACGCAGAGTACATCTTTCTGAAGGGCAGGCGCGTGCTCGCGGATCAAATGGAGTACCTGCTGGCACACTTCCCGCGCAGCAGCCCGCTGCATGATCGTATTGCGCGCTGGTTGAGTTAGGGCGTAGCCTTAAAGCTTAGTGGTCTACCTGATTGATGCTTCGGTTTATGTCTTTCGCGCCTGGCACTCACTGCCGCCGGATATCATCGATCGGGATGGAAATCCGACCCGCGCCGTCTACGGATTTGCGCGTTTCCTGACCGATCTGCTCGAGCGGCGTCGGCCGCAGTACGTCGCGGTCGCGTTTGACGAAAGTCATGGCGGTTCGTTCCGCCACAAGCTCTATCCGGCTTACAAAGCCAATCGGGAAGCGGCGCCGGAAGAACTCAAGCGCCAGTTTGCGCTCTGCCGCGAGTTCTGTCGTCACCTAGGGATAGCCGAGTTTGCGAGCCAGGAATACGAGGCCGACGATCTGATCGGCACGCTGGCCCAGCTCTGCCGGCAGCAGGGCCTGCGCATCACGGTGGTATCCAGGGACAAGGACCTCACACAGCTATTGGGACCCGAAGACGTGTTCTGGGACTACAGCGACGCCGCCGAATACCGCTATCACGAGATCGCTGAACGCTTCGGCGCCTTGCCGGAGCGCATGGCCGACTACCTCGCATTGCGCGGTGACAGTGTGGACAACGTCCCTGGCGTGCCCGGCGTGGGACCCAAGACGGCTGCAACCTTGATGCATCTATTCGCGTCGCTGGACGAGCTGTTCGAACGGCTGGACCTGGTCGCTGGCCTGCCGGTGCGCGGCGCTGCCAAGCTGAAGGGCCGACTACTGGAGGCGAGAAGCGCGGCCTATCGCGCTCGTGCGCTGACCCGCATCGCCTGTGATGTGCCGATCGATGCGGTGCGCGCCGACCTGTTGTGCCGCGCTCCCAATCTGGAGCGCATCGCATCGTTCTGCGACTGCCATGGCTTCGGCAACCTGCTGCGGCGACAGGCCGAACGCCTGGTCGCCGCACGGGCTGCATGAGACCGCTCCAAGCTCTCAAGGACTGCGCGTGTCGTTACGTCCTGCTCCCTTGATGTTGCGTTTTAGGCCTTCTTGACCCAGACCTGACACCAGCCGTTGGAGTTCACCGCCTTGCCGGCGAAGACATTGCAAGGCCGATAGGTATCACCCGGGCTGCCCTGCAGCTGTTGACAGTTGCTGCACGTCTGCCCCGTCTTGTAGGTCGGATATTTCTTGGGGTCGACGGTTTTCGCGTCCTCGGTGAAGCCGAGCGCTTTCGCGGTTGGATCCTGCGCGGACAGATGCGGCAACTCCGCACCCTGCACGCTGCGCTCAGCGCCCAGGGCGCCGGCACCGCACAGCAAGACAAAACCCTTCAGCGCATCGCGACGTGAGAATGAGTTGGTTTCGCTCATGGATCGATCCTTTCGCCGGAATCGGGGATTGGCAGTGAGTGCCGGACTTTCGGCGGCAGTGGTTAATGGTGTGGACATTTTAATGTGGAAAATGGCTATGAAGCGATTTCATTCGATTGAGGTATCCTCACAATCAAGAGCAAGGGGTAACGGCCACCATGACGAAGAAGAGCGAGAAGGCAAAACACATCGAGTCTGTCCTCAACGAGAAGCGAAGCTTTGAGCCGTCCGCCGAGTTCACTGACAGCGCAAACATCAAGGCTTCAGCGCTGGCACGGATGCATCAGCGCGCGCACCAGGACTATCTCGGATTCTGGGGGGATCTCGCACGACATTCCCTGCACTGG
>DATMRM010000233.1:0-2141 GCA_035566155.1 Steroidobacteraceae bacterium
GAGCGTTCCTGTAGCGCTATTTCATCAAGAGGCCGACCGCCAGGCCGGCAGCCAACAAGCGGGCCAACCACGCCCAAAAGGTCGCCATCTGCAGCGGGCGCGCCTTGATGTACCAAATCCCGCTGCCGACCGTCGCCAGCGCGATGGTCGGCAACCACAGCACGGCGCCGAACTCCATGCCGGCAAGCGGTCCGCCCGGCTGCACCCAGAGATCGCTCTTGAACTGTCCGTAGAAGTTCGCCAGGATCACACCGAACACGAGCGCCAGAAGGAAGGATTTGACCATCGCCGGCATCATGAATTTCTTCATCTCCTCAGGGCTCATCTGCACCATGAACAGGTCCATGCCCTTCGTGAAGATCTTGCCCCACATCAGCCAATCCACGAGCCACGCCACGACGCCTGCGATCAATCCCGCCACGATCCAGTTCATGCAGCGCTCCCTGTGTGGTGTGTGGTTACCGCCGCTCGCCCGGCACGCCCAGCTCCGTCATGGCGCGCAGGTCCAGCACCTCGTCCAGCTCCTTCCCTTTGAGAATGCCCTTCTCTATCACCAGCTGCCGCACCGTCACGTTCTTGGCGACCGCTTCCTTCGCGAGTTTGGCCGCGGCGGCGTAGCCGATCTTGGGCGCGAGCGCCGTGACCAGCGCCGGACTGCGCTCGAGCCAGTGCTCGCACGCGGCGCGGTCCGCCGCGATGCCAGCGACGCAAGCGTCGGCGAAGACGCGGCTCGCGTTCGTGAGAATCAGCATCGTGAACAGAACATTGTGGGCGATCACCGGCATCATCACGTTCAGCTCGAGCTGCCCCGCTTCGGCGGCGGTGGCGACCGTGACATCGTTCCCGATCGCCTGGAAGCAGACCATGTTCACCATCTCCGCGATCGACGGATTCACTTTGCCCGGCATGATGCTCGAACCCGGCTGTACGGGCGGCAGCAAGATCTCGGCGATGCCGGTGCGGGGACCCGAGGCCAGCAGACGGATGTCGCTCGCGATCTTGCTCAAGTCGACGGCGTAGGTGCGCAGCGCCCCCGAGAAGGCGGTGGCGTCGCCCATGGACTGCATCAGCTGAACGCGGTCGGTCCCCACCCGCAGCGGCGTGTGCATCATCGCGCCGAGGTGTCGCACCATCAGCTCGGGGTAACGCGGCTCGGCGTTGAGCCCCGTGCCGACCGCCGTGCCCCCGATGCCGAGATCGCGCAGCGCGTCCGCCGCCTGGGCGATGCGGGCGCGGCTGCGCTCGATGGTATGCCCGTAAGCAGTGAATTCCTGGCCCAGCCGGATCGGCGTGGCGTCCTGCAGGTGCGTGCGGCCCGCTTTGAGGATGTCATCGAACGCTTTGCCCTGGGCGAGAAATGCCTGGGCCAGGTGGTCGAGGGCAGCGAGCAGGTCCGGGAGCTGGGCGAGGGTGGCGAGGCGGATGGCGGTGGGGATCACGTCGTTGGTGGACTGCGCCATGTTGACGTGATCGTTGGCGTGAATCGGCCTGTACACCCCGCGCGGTTGCCCCAGCAGCTCGTTGGCGCGGTTCGCCAGCACCTCATTGGCGTTCATGTGGTGCGACGTGCCGGCGCCTGCCTGATACGGATCGACCACGAACTGGTCGCGGTGCTGGCCCCCCAGGATCTCGTCGGCGGCCCGCACGATCGCGTCGGCGAGCTTGGCCTCGAGCCGCCCCGTCTCCTTGTGGGTCAGGGCGGCCGCCTTCTTGATGCGGATCACCGCGTCCACGAAGGGCGCCAGAGGTAACAGATGGGAGATGGGGAAGTTCTGCCGTGCCCGCTCGGTTTGGACGCCATACAAAGCTTCTGCCGGGACCGGCAGCTCGCCGAGGGGATCCTGCTCCAGCCGGGTGGCCATCACGACATTATACGCTTCTTCGAGCCCTTGAACCACCCGAAGGTGACGAGTTTGCGCGCCGCGACGACACCCAACCTCCGGATCATCGCGTAGACCCCGAGCGCAGTGAGCACGAAGGACGTGTAAAACCGCCACGCGACGAGCATCCACACCTGGCGGTGGCCGAAATCGCCCGCGAAGCCCGACAGGAATGCGACTTCGATGCCACCCCCGCCGGCCGGCAGCGGCAGCGCGAGTGGCGCGTGAATCAGCACCAACGCGCCGAAAAACATCGTGCCG
>DATMRM010000234.1:0-7676 GCA_035566155.1 Steroidobacteraceae bacterium
GCAGCGCCAGTACGGCGGCGGTGGGCCATACCATTCAAAGCTATCTATGGACCACGGATCCCAGTACCAGCGATCAGCTCATCAATGCCAACCAGGCCATTGCGACGCTGGTGGTGCCCTCATTCCGCTCAATCACGGTGATCCTGACGATCACCGATGATGCCGGCACGCCAACCTCCGCCAGCCAGCTGATCGAATCCGAGATTGCGGCGGCGGCCGGTCATACGGGGGGCGCCTTCGAGCCGCTGTGGCTGCTGCTGCTCGCGCTGCTCGCCCTCTGGCAAGTCCATCGGCGATGGGCCGGGCCCGGCAAGCTGTTGAACTGATTCATTGGCCAACTGTCGCTATGCTAGGCGGCCAGGCTGCCGGCCCAGCCAGCGGCGTTCCCGATTCGCAAGGAGATATCGTTGACTGCTGTTCGTTTGCGTAAACCGCAGGCCTTGGGCCGCGCGGCGATCTGCCTGCTGTTGATTGGTCTGGTATCCCTGGCTGCCTGCAGCAACACCAACCGCGCCGTCACCGGTTCGGTCGGCGTCGGCAACGGCGTCGCGCTGCTGACGGCGGGCGACCTCACCACCCTGTACGTGGGTCAGACTCTCCAGATCACGGCCGCCGTCACCAACGATCCGGGCAATCGGGGTGTGACCTGGTCTGTGCAGCCCAATAACGGGTCGGCCGGTACGCTGACCCAGATCACGCCGACCTCGGTCGTGCTGGTCGCGCCCTCCACGGTGACCGGACAGGTCGGCGCCACGATCACCGCTACGGCCAACGTCAATAGCGTCTATGCGTCCTCGGTCACGATCATCACCAACGGTACGCCGGTTCCGAATCCGGTACAGCTGTTCCCGGCGAACGTCAACGTCGCCTATGCGGCCAGCTTTACCGTTTCCGGTGGCGTGCCGCCCTTTACCTGGGCGCTGGATGCGAGCAGCGGCCCGCTGCCGCCGGGCATCGCACTGCTAGGCAGTACCACTGGCCTGGATACCATATCGGGCACGCCGACGACTGCCAATACGTATCCGGGCATTGTTCTGGTCGCGACTGACGCCAACAGTGTGGTCGCACGCTTTCCGGCGGTCACTCTGACGGTCAACGCCCAGAATACCTGTGTACTGCAGGGCACCTACGCGCTGATGGCCTCGGGTTTCCGCGGCGGCGGTGGCATGACGCATGTCGCCCACATTGTGATCAATTCCACCGGTCAAATTACCGGCGAACAGGACTATAAGGACGGCCACCGCACCACCCTCCACGAGCAGCTGCTGAGCACCAGCAATTGCATCAATCGACAGACCAATTCCGGGCAGATCACGCTCAACGCGCCCAGCGGCGCGCTGCTGTACAACGTTTCCACCACGCCGACGGACGCCAATGGCGTGACTCAATCCGCACGGCTGCAGCTGGTTGGTTCCGGCGACGATACCGCCTCGGGTCTGTTGTCCAACGTCGATCCCAGTGCGATCAGCGCCGCACCGCCCACCGGCAGTTTCGCGTTCGGGCTGCTGGGTGTGGAAAAACAGGAGCCCGTCGGGGTGCACTTCGCCACCGCCGGTCAGTTCACGACCGATAGCTCCGGCACGATCAGCACCGGCTCGATCGATTCCAACAATCCGGCTGCCGCCCTGAACGCCGCGTCGCTCACCGGCACCCTGAGCGCCCCGGATAGCAGCGGCCGTGGCACGGCGAGCTTCACTGCGCTTGGCCAGACGTCGCAGTACGTCTACTACATCGTGCGCGCCAACAAGATGTTGCTGATGAACATCGATCTGCAGACCGCCACCTCACCGCGCGCGTCCGGATTCATGACGCCGCAGGTTGGCAACGTGAGCGCCAACAGCTTTGATGCCACCGCCCTGGCCTCACCCTCGATACTGAGCCTGTGGGGCGCGATCGTCGGCATGGAACCGATTACTTCGCAGGCCATGGGCCGACTGTCCGGCGGCAACGGCAGCACGCTCAGCGCGCTGCTCGACCTGAGCGACCAGCAGACCACCGTCATCGCCGACCTGACGCAGCCGCTGACCAACCAGCCGTATACGGTCGCTGCCAACGGCCGTGGCACGCTCACTCTCAATAACGGCACACAGAACCTCAACCTGGTGTTCTACCTGGACGGCGCCAGCGACGGCTATGTCGTGCAGCAGAACACCACCGACGGCAGCGGCGGGCTGCTCGAGGCGCAGTATCCGATGCCGGCCACCGGCGGCTTCCCCTCCTCACTGCCCGGCTACTTCGTCGGCGGCACGCAGTTCGCGATGGCCGCCGGACCGATCACGCTCAATCCTCTGGCGACACTCGCCTTCGGCAGCCTGTCCAGCAATTTCACCAACGCCACGTTCTATATCGATCCCGGCAGCGGACGCGGGCTGGGTACCCTGACCCAAACCGGCGTCGGCGTTCAGCCAGCCGCCCTCTACATCGTCTCGCCGACCAAGATTGACGTGCTGCGCTTCGGCACGCGCGGCGTGGACGGCAACATCGACTGGCTGATTCAGGACGTGCAATAGTCAAGCCAAATGAAAGCGCCGAAGTACCGCCGGGTCAGCGCGGCGGCGCGTCGTCAATCTCTGATCGAGGCGACACTGAAGTGTCTGCGTCGCCACGGACATGATGGCGTGTCGGTACGCCGCATCGGCGCCATGGCAGGGGTCTCGCCGGGGCTCATCAATCATCACTTCCCCAGCACCAGCACACTGATCGCGGCGGCGTACCAGACGCTCGCGCGCTCACTGCTGGACTCCATCCGCCGCTACGCGCAAGACACCTCGGCCGATCCGCGGGTACGTCTGCGACGCTTCTTTCAGGCTTCCTTCGCTCCCGAGCTGCTCGATCCGCAGTTGTTTGCCAGCTGGCTGGTGTTCTGGAGCATGGCAGCCCACAGCAGCGCGGTACGACGCGTGCACGATCGCACTTATGCCGAATACCGCGCGACGCTGGAGTCGTTGCTGCGCGAGCTGCGTCGCTCCTCCAAACCCGTGTTCGGCGTACGCCAGGCCGCCATCGGTCTCACCGCACTGCTCGATGGGCTGTGGCTGGAAGCGAGCCTCAATGCGCGCACCTTTCGTCCCGCCGACGCGGTCTCACTGTGCGAACACTGGGTCGATGCACTGTGCGCCGGGGCGCGGCCGCGCCTCAGGACAACTGCCAGCGGCGGCCGAAAATCCGGTGGATGATCGCGGACACGAGCATCACCGCGAGCGTCCATAACAACAGCGGCGCGTCGGCGTAACCGATCACCACCGCGCAGAACACCATCGCTGCGAGCGCCACCGGGCGATAGGCGCGCAGCGCGCCGCCCGAGGGCACCCAGCGCCGGTAGCGCAGCAACGCCAGGCAGGCATACACGTACACCAGCAGGCACAGGATCGTCGAAATGGCGATCAGCTTGCCAAATTGCTCACCCAGCGTCGGCGCGATCGTGACAAAAACAATGACGCTCATCAGGACCGCCATCCACAGCAGATTGAGCACCGGCACCCCCTGATCATCGGCGCGAGCGAACAGACGCGGGAACAGACCCCGATCAGCCGCCGCCTTGCTGGTCTGCGCGGTCATCAACACCCAGCCACCCAAGGTACCGATCGACTTGGTCAGCGCCGCCAGTGCGATCAGTCCGCCGGTCACGCGACCGAACATCACACTCACGGCATCGGCGAACGGTGCGGTCGATCGAGCGAGCTGCGCGGCCGGGATCAGGCCCATGATCGCGGTGCAGGCAGTAATATAAACCACGGCCGCGATCGCCACCCCACCGAGCGTCGCAATCGGCACGTTGCGTGACGGATTCGCCACCACTGCCGAGGCGACCGACACGCTCTCCATCCCGGTGAATGCCCAGAACAGCAGCACCAGCGATTCGGGCACGGCCTGATAGGTCGGCTCGTGACTGACGTTCCACGAAGCCAGGAACACCTGACGGTCGAAATGGCTCCAGCCCAGTGTTGCCACCAGCAGGATCGGAATCAGGCCGATCAGAATCGTCACCGACTCGAACTGCGAGACCAGCCGCGCTCCCAGAATGTTGAGCAGGGTCAGCAGCCAGATCAGGACCGCGGTGGCGATGGCACCGGGCAGCGGCGCATTCAGCGAAGGAAAGAAGCTCTCCAGATAACCCACGGCGGCCACCGCGATCGCGATCACGCCGGTGACACACGAGAGCCAGTACATGGCGTTGGCCTGAAAGCCGACCGCCGGTCCAAAAGCATTCGCAGCATAGCTGCAGGGCCCACCGGCCGCAGGGATCACCTGCGCGAGCCTGGCGAGCACGGCCGCGACCAGCAAAGCGCCGGCGGCGCCGATCAGCCAGCCGAACACCGAAATACTGCCGACCGCCGCCAGCGTGGCCGGCAACAGAAAGATTCCGGACCCGATCATATTGCTGGCCACCAACGCCGTGGCCAGCAACGGACCGAGTTTGCGGCCGCGTTTCATCTTGTCGTACGATCGTCCAACAAGGAATTGATGCCATGCCCGATCTCGACGCCACCAGTCTGCCCGCCTGGATCTATCGCGACCAGCGATTCTTCGAGCTCGAGCGCGCGGCGATTTTCCGGCCGAGCTGGCAGCTGGTGTGCCACCAGAACGACATTCCCGAGCCCGGCGACTATCACTGTCTGGATCTCCTGGGCGAATCGATGGTCAGCCTGCGTGGCGCCGATCGCACGATTCGCAGTTTTCACAATGTCTGCCGGCACCGCGCAGCGCGCCTGCTGGACGGCCCGCGCGGCAGCTGCGCCTCGCGCATCGCCTGTCCCTATCATCAGTGGACCTATGCGCTGGACGGCCGGCTGATCGGCGTGCCGCAGCGTAGCAGCTTCCCGGGCCTGCAGATGAGTGAGCACGCTCTGGTGCCGTTGGAGCAGGAGATTTTCTTAGGCTTCGTGTTCGTGCGGCTGCAGCCCGGACTGCCGACGGTGCGCGACATGGCAGCGCCTTACCTGCGCGAGCTGCAGGACTATCGGATGGAGCAACTGGTGCCGCAGGGCCGCGTCACGCTGCGTCCGCGGGCCGTCAACTGGAAGAACGTCGCCGACAACTACGCCGACGGACTTCACATCAGCGTCGCCCACCCGGGGCTCTCCCGGCTGTTTGGTCCCGGCTACGGCATCGAAGCGCGGGAATGGATCGACAAGATGTGGGGCAGCGTGCTCGAAAAGCCGTCCTGCAACTGGTCCGAGCGGCATTATCAGCGGCTGCTGCCGTCGGTCGAGTGGCTGCCGCCGCAGAAGCAGCGGTTGTGGCTGTACTTGAAACTCTGGCCCAACCTCGCGTTCGACATCTATCCGGATCAGATCGATTTCATGCAGTTCCTGCCGATTTCCCCGACCGAGACGCTGATCCGCGAGATCGCTTACGTGCATCCGGACGCCCGACGCGAAATGCGTGCCGCACGCTATCTGAACTGGCGCATCAACCGGCAGGTCAATCGGGAGGACAAAGCGCTGATCGAACGCGTGCAGACGGGCATGACTTCCGGCAGCTACAGCAGCGGCCCGCTCGGCGAATCCGAAGTGTGCCTGCGCAGTTTCGCGCGCCGCGTTCGCAGCCTCATTCCCGAAAGCCGGCAGGCGCAGCCGAATTAGATGGCCAGCGACAGCTCTCATCGCAGCGACGCGCTCATCATCGGCGGCGGCCACAACGGCCTGGTGTGCGCCGCCTATCTGGCCGCCGGCGGCCTGTCAGTGCGGGTGCTGGAACGGCGCGGCGTGGTGGGTGGTGCGGCCGTCACCGAGGAGTTTTTTCCCGGCTTTCGCAATTCCGTGGCCGCCTATACGGTCTCGCTGCTGAACCCGAAGGTCATCCTGGATCTGGACCTGCCCGCTCACGGACTGCGCATCGTGGAACGCCGACTGTCCAATTTTCTTCCGACCGAGGACGGGCGTTATCTGTGCGTGGGCGCCGGACGCACGCCATCGGAAGTCGCGAAATTCTCGGCCCGCGATGCCGGGCGCCTGAGCGCCTACGCGCAGCAACTCGAGCGCATCGCTGAAGTCTTAAGGCAGCTGGTGCTGCAGACTCCGCCCAATGTGATCGACGGCTCGTGGCGTCAGGCACTGCCGGAGCTGTTGCGCGCTGCCAGCATCGGCCGCAGCGTCCGCAAGCTCGACATGAGCCTGCGTCGCGAACTGCTGCGGTTGATGGCGAGCTCCGCGGGCGAGTACCTGGATGGCTGGTTTGAGAGCGATCCGATCAAAGCGGTGTACGGCTTCGATGGCATCGTCGGCAACTACGCGAGCCCGTATACCCCGGGCTCCGCCTACGTCCTGCTGCATCACGTGTTCGGCGAAGTGAACGGCAAGAAAGGCGTCTGGGGTCATGCCATCGGCGGCATGGGCGCGATCACGCAGGCGATGGCGCGCGCGGCCGCCGCGCGTGGCGTTAACATCCGGGTGAACGCGCCGGTGCAAAAGCTGCTGGTCGAGAACGGTCGCGCCGTGGGCGCCGTCACGCCAGGCGGCGAGGAGTTTCGCGCCAGCGCCGTCATCTCCAATCTCAATCCGAAGCTGCTCTACCTGCAGCTGCTCGAGCCGACTGTGTTGCCGCCGGACTTTCGTCAGCGCATCGAGCAGTACCGCTGCGGTTCAGGCACCTTCCGCATGAACGTCGCGCTGTCCGAACTGCCGGACTTCCGTTGTCTGGCGGGTCGCCAGAGCGCCGATCATCACACTGCGGGCATCATCATTGCTCCGACGCTGACCTACATGGAGCGCGCCTACTTTGACGCTCGCACCGGCGGCTGGTCGGCGCAGCCGATCGTTGAAATGCTGATCCCCTCGACGCTGGATGAAACGCTCGCGCCCAAGGGTCAGCACGTCGCGAGTCTGTTCTGCCAGCACGTGGCACCGCAGCTGCCCAACGGCGAGTCATGGGACCAGCATCGCGAGCGCGTGGCGGACCTGATGATTCAGACGGTGGATCGTTATGCGCCGAACTTCCGGTACTCGGTGTTGGGCCGGCAGATCATGAGTCCACTGGATCTGGAGCGCACCTTCGGGCTGATCGGCGGCGACATTTTCCATGGCGCGCTGAGTCTGGATCAGCTGTTTTCGGCACGCCCGGTGCTCGGGCATGGCAACTATCGTGGGCCGCTGCCGGGCCTGTACATGTGTGGTTCTGGCACGCACCCCGGCGGTGGCGTCACCGGTGCACCCGGCCACAATAGCGCACGCGAAGTGCTGATCGATTTCCGACGCGGCACGCTCAAGCGCGCCTCATAGCGCCAGCACGCCCGCGCTCATACCAGCAGGCGCCCTCCATCCACGGGGATGATGATGCCGGTCGTGTACGTCATCTGCGTCACCACCGCCACCACGGCATCGGCGATTTCCCTGGTCAGTCCCAGGCGCTGCAGCGGCGTCACCTTGGCCTGCTGCTCGAAAGAGGCCGGATTGATGCCTTTGACGAAGCCGGTATCGATGAGCCCGGGGGAAACCGACACCACACGAATCTTAGGGGCCAGCGCTCGCGCCAGCGAGCGCGTCATGTTGTCCATGCCAGCCTTGGAGGCGCAGTAAGCCACGTTGCTGCCCATTGCCAGCGTCGCGGCAATCGATGAGATGTTCACCACGACGCCACCTCCCTGCAGATCGCTGCGCTCGAGCAGGCGACGGAAGTAGCGCACGGCGGCGAACGCTCCGCGCAGATTCGTCAGGACGACGCGATCGAACAGCTCG
>DATMRM010000235.1:0-3890 GCA_035566155.1 Steroidobacteraceae bacterium
CCCTGAATCTGCTTGGCTTCGCTCTCGTTTTCGCCGTCGCTCATCGCCTTCTTGAAGCCACGAAACGCGCTACCCAGGTCTGATCCCAGGCTCTTCAGCTTCTTACCACCGAAGATGAGCAATACGATCAAGAGGATGACGAGTAAGTGCTTGGGGGCAAAGAGGTCCATGGGCGCTCCGGTCATTGAAGCCTTAGGGGCTTGAGTGACCATGATAGGTCATTTGGCGACGCATAACTAACTGGCAGCCCAGCAATTTGTGACGCTTTAGAGCGTTTGTTTGCCGCTTTCTAACCAGAACGTCACAGGACCGTCATTAACCAGCGACACCTGCATAGGGGCGCCGAATCGGCCGCCAGCAACCAGCGCGTGCAGGCTGCGTGCTCGTGTCAGGACATAGTGGTAGAGCGCGGCCGCATCGACCGGATCGGCCGCCCGGCTGAAGCCGGGTCGATTGCCGCGCTCGGTTTCCGCCGCCAGCGTGAATTGCGGAATCAGCAGCAGGGCGCCGCTGACATCTCGCAGACTCAGATTCATGCGCCCGGCCGGATCAGCGAACACGCGATAGTTGAGAATACGCTCGAGCAACCGATCCGCAGCCCGGACATCATCGCCCCTGACCACACCCAACAGCACGACCAGACCGGAGCCGATTTCCGCGACGACCTGACCATCGACGGTGACACGGCCTTGCGTCGCGCGCTGTAGCAACGCGATCATGCAGTGGTAAAAGCGCGATCCGGCCCGTACACTTTGCACCCGCTTCATGGCCCGAATGGGCCCATTATTCATCAACTTGACGCTGGAGTTGGTATGCCTGTGTCCGGTCGCGTTGCCCTCAAGATGATGCTGATGCTGCTGGCCGCTACGTGCGGCGCACAGGCTCATGCGGCCGGAGATCCCGCGCACGGCAAGCTGCTGTCATACACCTGTATGGGCTGTCATGGCATCGAGGACTACAAGAACGTCTATCCGACGTACAGCGTGCCCGAACTGCGCGGACAGCACGCCTCCTACCTTGTCGCCGCGTTGAAAGAATACAAGGCCGGCGAGCGATCCCACGCGACGATGCACGAACAGGCGGCCTCGCTCTCCGAGCAGGAAATGGAAGACATTGCGGCCTATCTGGCGGGCAGTGAATTGAAGCCGACCACCGCGCTGGTGGGTAGCCCGCCCACCAAGGTGTCGCAGCTGTGCGTGGCCTGCCACGGCACCAGCGGCGTTGGCGTGATGCCTGACTACCCGACCCTGGCCGGACAGCACGCCGATTATCTGACGCGTGCGCTGGAAGAATACAAGCACGGCGATCGGAAGAATCCGGTCATGCCGACCTTCATGGCCGGCCTCAGTGACGATGAGATTCAACAGATCGCGAAGTACTACTCGGAACAGAGGCCGGCACTGGTGACGGTTCCGAGGCGCGCGACGTTCCTGTCCGAGAAGTAGCGCCTGCCCGTTAGCGCAGGATCTGAGCAAGGAAGTCTGCGGCCGCCTGATGGTACTCGTCGCGATGTGATTTGAGGGCAAACGAGGCCCCTTCGTCCGGCACCTCGAGCGATCGTACTTCGACGCCCTCGGCTTTGAGCCGCACGCCAAGCTGCGTCAATTCATAGGACGGGGCCGCTGGATTGTTCAATCCCTGTACCAGCAGCACCGGGTGTCGGATCGCTGACGCGTGCCCCTGTGCGGATCCATGCGGTGGAAAGGCAATGACCGCGCCGAGCAGCCGATCGCCGTAATCCGCCAGCGACTGCAGCGCGACGTAGCCGCCGAAACCCTCCCCCCACAGCACGACGCGATTGCGGTCCAGTTCGTGTTGCAGTCCGATCCATACCAGCAGCGAGCCGACATCGCGAACCGCATCCTCGCGCAAATCCCCCGTACTGCTCGAGCCGCGGATACCGGGGGCCACCACCGCCCACCCGGATTCGGTGACCAGGAATTGCAGGAAGGGATCGAAGCCAGGTCGGCAGGGTGCCCCCGGGCGGCCTGTGAGCGCGATCAGGACCGGTCGTGGAGTGGAGCTGGGTTTGCCGCTCGCGCGGTATACCGACGCGCTAAGTTCATGCAGCGGTCCGTTGCCGGTGCGATCCCAGGTCGGGAAGCGAAGCAGCTGTGGCAGTGCGAAGCCCAGAGTATTGATCGGCCCGACCTCACTCTGCGTCCAGGCGGTCGCCAGGTGAGTGTCGAGGTCGAACACATAAACATCGGCCGGCGTGCGCGCTGACTCGACACTCAGACCAAGGCGCTGGCTCGACAGATCAAATTTGAACCGACCGATGATCCCGGGCGGCAGCTGCGTGATGGCCAGATCGAGCTTGCGCGCTTCATCGAGCAGCATCAGCCGGCTGGCGCCGTTCTCGCTGAGGGTATAGGCGATGTAGTGTCCGTCCGGACTCTGATCGAAGCGCTCGACCTCGTAAGGCGTGTTGCCGCTCAGCGCGCGCCATTCCTGGGTATGCGGATCCATGTAGATCAGGCGCTGTGTGCTGGAAGCGGGGCCTGTGGATGCCTGATTCGTCAGCAGGATCAGGCCATGTCCGTCGCTGGCGAAACGGGCACTGCGCGCATGAACCGCGACTGAAAGGAGGTTCTTGCCGCTGCCGCTGCTTGCCGTCACGGCATTGATTTCACCGCTGTCCACGTTGACGGTATAGAGCTGCCGATCATGGGCATCGATCGCGTCAGCGTCCGATTCGCTGGCAGTGCTTGGCTCTCGTCCCAGCAACATCTGCTGGTCATCGCTCGACCAGTCGTAGACATGCCAGCGGTAGCCGGCGCCACCGGCCAGCAGCCGCGGGACCGCGGTCGGCGCCGCGGTATCGAGCTCGTAGATCTCCTCGTCGCTGCTGTTGACACGGTTGCTTGCAAACGCCAGGTGTTTGCCATCGTGCGCCCAGAGTGGAGCGCCGTCGCGATGCATGCCGTCGGTCAGCGCGGTCAGTTCGTGGGTGTCCAGCCGCTGTAACGACAGACGCGTGCTTTGACCCCCGTGCAGCGGCTCCAGATACACCAGTGCGTCGTTCGCATACGGCCGCGCCTGCGCGGCACCGATACCTCTTACCGCAAAGGTAACCTGCTCACGCATGCCGAGCGGCATGCGCAAGCGATGAATCTGCTCAGTGTCACCGAAGCGAGTTTGGATCAGCACACTGCCGTCCGAGAGCCAATCCACGAAATGAGCCGAGCGGGATTGCAGATAGCGAGGCAGTATGCTCTCGTCGGCGCTCGACGGGTTCGCGGGGGGGTCCGCGAGCGCGTCATTGCAACAAAAGCTCGCAAGCAGCGCGTACCAGAAAGCGCGTTTCGGTTCGACGTTAGAATATGCCATTGCGCTGATATGGTGCCAGATCCGAAACATGACCGGCGAGCAGCAACGACTCATCGATGAGGCAGGTGCCATCGGAGTGGCTCTGAGCGCGGAGCAGGCGGTGCGCGCGCTGCGCCTGCTCGACGAATTGAGCGTCTGGAACCGTACTTATAGCCTAACGGCGATCACGACCCGCGAGGCGATGATCCATTCGCATCTGCTCGATAGCCTGAGCGGCTATGCGGAACTCAACGGCACGCGGATTGCCGATGTGGGTACCGGCCCCGGATTTCCCGGGCTGCCGTTGGCACTGGTGTCGCCGCAGCGCGAATTTATGTTGATTGACTCGGTCGCCAAGAAGCTGCGATTCGTCACGCATGCCGTGCGCGTGCTGGAACTGACGAACGTCACCACCCAGCAGGTGAGGGTGGAGAGCCTGTCGCCGGCGCAGCCCTACGACACGGTATTGGCGCGCGCGTTTGCCGCACTGCCCGACCTGTTGGCCGCGGTACAGGGCCTGTGTGGCCCGGCAACCCGCGTCATCGCTTTCAAAGGGCAGTATCCGGCCGACGAGCTGGCCG
>DATMRM010000236.1:0-2327 GCA_035566155.1 Steroidobacteraceae bacterium
CGGTGAGACATCCTATCGCTACGTCGATGACAGCATAATGCTTCCTGCTACCAGCATAATGCGGCTTCCAGCCCCGACGGCGCTCTCAGCCGAATCGGTTCGCGCAGCTCTGCGAGAAGTTCAGGACGGCGCTCCGTTGTCGCCGGAGATCGCCTGCCAATTATTGCGCTGCGATGACGACATACTGCCCGACTTGCTGGCCGCGGCCCGCGCGCTGAAAGAGAAATATCGCGCAGGCGTCATCACCTACTCGCGCAAGGTTTTTCTTCCGCTCACCAATCTGTGTCGTGATTATTGCGGATACTGCACCTTTCGCCGCGACCCGGACGACCCCGGTGCGCACACCATGACTCCCGATGAAGTTTTAGAGGTTGCAAGGCAGGGCGAGAAATTGGGTTGCACCGAAGCACTGTTTTCGCTGGGCGATCGGCCGGAGGCGATTTTTCCCGGGATGCGCGCGACCCTGCGACGACTCGGTTATCGGAGCACGCTGCATTATCTTGAATCGATGTGCGAAATGGTGTTGCGCGAGACGCAGCTGCTGCCGCATGCGAATCCCGGTCTGCTGAGCGCCAACTGGATCGAGCGCCTGCGCGTCAGCAATCCGAGCCTGGGGCTGATGCTGGAGAGCACCAGCGCGCAACTTGCGGCAGCGCATCCGCCCGACAAAACGCCTGACAAGCTTCCGGCGCTACGTCTGAAGACGATTGAGGATGCCGGCAAGCTCGGCGTTCCGTTTACTACGGGAATACTGATTGGCATCGGGGAGACGGCGGCGGACCGCGTTGATTCCCTGCTGGCGATCAAGCGACTGCATGAGCGGTACGGACACGTGCAGGAGGTCATAGTTCAGAACTTCCGCGCGAAGCCGCGGATTCCGATGGCGGCGTGGCCTGAGCCGGATCATGAAGACATGCTGCGTACGCTCGCGGTAGCGCGCTTGCTGCTCGGAGATATGAATATTCAGGCGCCGCCGAACTTGACCGCAAAAGGTTATGAGCGTTTGCTCTCGGGCGGAATTAATGACTGGGGCGGCGTGTCGCCGCTGACGCCGGATTTCATAAATCCTGAGGCGCCGTGGCCGCATCTGCTCGATTTGCAGCAGCGCACCGAGGCCGCCGGGCAGAAGCTGGTGCAGCGGTTGCCGGTTTATCCGGAGTATGTCGAGCGGGTGGCGCAACGCGGTGGACTGCTGGGGAAGCGGCTGCGCGCAGCGGTTGATCTGCAAGGATATGCGAGGGCAGCATAGATGATTGTGGTTTTCACAGGCGGCACGGGTGGCACCAAGCTGGTACAGGGTTTGCAGCAGGTGGTTGCGCCTGAGAACCTCACCGTCATGGTTAACACCGGCGATGATATTGAGTGGTGGGGACTGCACATCTCGCCCGACATCGACTCCGTGCTCTACGGACTGGCTGACCTGCTGAGTAAAGATCGCGGCTGGGGGGTCGAAGGCGACAGCTTTCGTTGTCTGGATCGCATGAAACAGCTAGGTCAGCAGGGATGGTTCAGTCTGGGCGATCTTGATTTGGCGACGCACCTGACGCGCACTGCGTTGCTGCGTTCGGGTAAGAGCCTGAGCGAAGCCACTGCGGAACTGGCGAAAAGATTTGGTATTCGCGTGGGTGTGCTACCTATGTCGGACCAACCCGTGTCGACCATGCTTGACACGTCGATGGGTACGCTGACGTTCCAGGAATATTTTGTGCGCGAGCGTCACCAGGTGGATGTCCAGGCCGTGCGCTTCGAAGGCGCCGAACAGGCTCGTCCTGCGCCCGGCGTCATCGAGAGCATTGAGTCGGCCGAAGCGATCATTTTCGCACCTAGTAATCCTGTAACCAGCATTGGACCGATTCTCGCTGTCCCGGGAATTCGCGAGGCATTGCGCGCGACGAATGCGCCCGTGGCCGCGGTAAGCCCGATTGTTGGCGGCGCGGCGGTTTCCGGACCGGCGGCGCAGCTGATGCAGATGAACGAGTGGCCGGCCAGCATTGCAGGCGTGGCTCAGGCGTACGAGGATTTTCTTGATGTGCTCGTCGTCGACAATGCGGATCAGGAAGCAATCAGCAGTCAGCAATCAGCATTCGGCCGTGAAACAGAGCTTCGAGCTTCGAGCCACGATCTACGGACGAAGTCGATCCGATTTCTTGCCACCAACACCATGATGCGTACTCTCGACGACAAACGAAACCTCGCGGCATTTCTTCTCGAGGCTTGCGAAGTGCCGCAGAGTGCCAAGGCATGAAGATACGCGGAATTCTGCTGATTCCGTTCAAGAGTCTGGCCACAGCCAAGCAACGTCTGGCAGAAGCGCTGGACGCACGCCA
>DATMRM010000237.1:0-3089 GCA_035566155.1 Steroidobacteraceae bacterium
CGCTGGAAATCTGTTGCATCAGGTTGGAAGTCGCACTGACCACTTCAGCATGCACCGCGTCGGCAGCTTGCAGATCGCCGGCCGCAATCACGCTTTGCAATGCCTGCAATTGTCCGGTCCAGCTCTGGTTGAGTAGTGCGACCGGCTGTGACGCGGCGCGTTGCGTCTGGAAGGTGCGAAAGGCTTGCTGATTCGCGCTGTAGATGCCGGCGATCACCGGCGCATAGACGCCCGGTTCGGAGGCCGCCGAAGAAACTCGCATGGGCAACTGCAACTGCATCGTGGCGCGCGCTTGCGCGGCAACCGCGACTTCCTGCAGCAGACTCGGGCGCTCCAAATTGCTCAGCAATGCCTCGATCGAGGGCAGCCAGTTCACCGGCGCCTCGCGCAACAGCGCCACGATCTCGCGCAGCTCCGGCGGGACGGCCAACGATTCTTGCAGGCATCCCGGTACGGGACTGGCTATATTGCCGGGCACCAGCTGGCGGCTGGGAACGTCCGCGTCCGTCACCAGCGTGCGCGGGCGCGTGTATACAACTACCGGCACGTTTTTCAAAGTGTCCGCCCGCTGGGCATTCACGTTGGCCACCCGCTGGGTTTCGTCGTTCAACAGGGCGGTGGTGAACGCCAGATCCTGCCGCGCCTGGGCCAGATCGTTTTCCAGTTGAGTGACCAACGTCTGCGCTTGTGGCAAGTCGGTTTGAATATTGCTGAGTGCAGTGCCGCATTGCGTCAGGAAATCGCTGTACTGCGCGATGCGGGCCTCGACCGCGCGCAGCAGCGATGTGTGCTGCTCGAGAACGTGAATGCCGGTTGAGAACAGGTCCGCTTCGTCCGAGTTCATGCTCACATTGGGCGCGCTGACTGCCTGCAGCACAGCGCCCGAATTTATCTTGAAGTCGGCGAACGTCGGCATGACAATCCGCACTGGCGCCGCAGTCGTCGTGGGAGCTGGAGTGGTGGTCGTCGTCGGCAACGGCGGCCATTGATCAACCAGGATCGGTATGTCGGCCAGGGTTATCTCGAGATCGGCCAGCAATTGCAGAATCGCCAGCCGGTTCCCGACCGCATAGAAGATGCCGACCTGCGAAGGCGGGCTGGCCAAGCGCTGTGCGATGGTCAGCGTGCGTAGGTTGAGCTGTGCACCCACGACTGGCGAACTCCCTAAAATGTCACCAGTGGTAGCTGGCTCACTGACTGTTCCCGGCGCCACCGGTTCGAAGACGCCTGCCGTCGCCGCCGATGGCAAGCGTGCGATGCCCGCTGACGGCAAGCGCTCGACGCCCGCCGTGGCACCCGCGCGGCTAACGGCGGCCGCCGCCGCGGTCGCCGCGAAACTGCCTGCGGTCGCCGGTGTTTGCAATTTCGTCAGGGCCGCAGCGTTCACTCGGCTGGTGGCGACCGTTGACGAGGCGACTGGCGATGTGAACACGGTCGGCGACCGCAGTGGCACCGCGGAAGCGCGTCCAAGCATCAGTCGGGAACGTAGCGTGGTAGCAGGGGCGGGTGACGCTGGTGGCGTTGTGGAGGTGGCGGGTGGCGCACCTGACGCGGCGGGTGGGGCGCCTGACGGGGCGGGTGGAAGAACGGAACTCAGGTAATTCCGTAGATTCGCAGCGGTGGCCGCCGCCGATTCGCCAGAAGCGATGTTGGCCACGATTGGAGAAGTGGCCAGCGCCGTCGCGTCCGTCGCGCCCAACACGTATTGCCGAAACCGGTAAATATCGCTTTGCGCGGTGAGGAAGGCCAGATCGAGCAGATCGTTGGCCCTTGCCAGCTTGCGGTTAATCCGGTCGATGAAGTGCTGGAGGCCGTTCTGGGCCATGTCGTTCAAGTCGTCCGCCGAGAATAGCCTCAGCGGAGGCGACAACGTGTTCCCGTTACCGTCCTGCGTGAGCGTGTACGGAAACTTTGCAGTCTCTGCGAGCAGTTGCTGGTAGTCCGTAGACGCATAGCCGCTGTTGGATGGCTGGGTACCGAAAGTCTCATTGACAGCAGGCGTATAAGTCTGCGCGTCGCGCGCGATAATTTCCGCGGGCGTCAGTCCCGCGTCCGGATCATACAACGGCGCCTGCTGCATGCCCGTCAGCACCTGGTAAAGCGCGTTGGCCTCCTCCTGGATCGCCTCGCGATGTTGCAAGACGCCGTCGCGCTCCCCTGTGGCGCTAACCACCGCCTGCTCAAACACCGGATCGACCGTTTCCGTAAGCAGGATTTTGGGGTCGTAGAGCGCGTCGGGCAGCGGCACCAGAACCTCGACTGATTCATTCTGCGTCACGTCGAGCGGCAGCGCCGTCATCGTGGACAGTAGCGCTGTTTCAATCTCTTCCTGGTGGATCGGGCCAACCTCGATACTCCAGTTGGAAGGAAACCACGCGCCCACCTTTTTGTTAAAATCCACGGCGGAGGCGGGCACCACGCCGCAAGGCGGCAGGAATGCAAAGGGCGGGACGAAGTTAGTCAACGCGGGCAGCGTGTTGATCTGTTCGTTGAGTTGGGAGACACGTGCCTGCGCCAACGCCGGTTGGACCAGTAGCCGTGCGGCGCCAGCTTGCGCCGGCAACACGTAACGGCTGCGCGGCAAGCCGCCGGCTCGTACCACCGCCGACAGATCCAGAAACTGGGCCTTCCAACTGCTGTCGAATCCGATCAGCCCCACCGGCACGCCGAGCAGGTCCCATGGCAGACAGTCGTCCGGTGCCAGCGTCATCTCTGCATTGAATACGGTGTAGACCAGTCGGTTTCTCCAACTCGCCGCCGGGCTGACGGAGGGTAGCATGAGCGTACTGGGGGTGGATGGCCACGCCACCAGCACCAGGCGCACGCCATCCACGATCTGCCAGTCTTCAAACGCGTACTCCTCGGGGTCTTGATCGCATGAAGCATCCAAGTTGCCCGACACAACAATAGGCCCAGTACCGGTATCGACACTTGTCCCGCTGACCTGGCCGACGATCGGCTGCAACAGGAGCACGCCAGCGTAGTTGTTGTGACTCGGATCTTTGATGTAATCCGGGAACGCCGTGATCACCGACCCCGCCAGTGGATCGATCACCTGAATCGAGCCGAGCGTAGTCCGCAGCGTCCGC
>DATMRM010000238.1:0-2957 GCA_035566155.1 Steroidobacteraceae bacterium
GCCCGCGCTGCGGTTGACAGCGATCGCGCGCAGCTGCCGGATGCCCCAACCGACGACCGGTACCCACAGCAGCTCGCGCTTCAATACCCACACCTGCGGCGGCAGCAGCAGCGCCTGCGCCACCGTCTCCCAGCTCGAGGAATGCTTCAGCAGCGCAACGTGATTGCCGGGCGGAATGAGTTCGGTCCCCTCGACGCGGTAGTCCAGTCCGCAGCTCCAGCGCAACACCGCCAGAATGACGCGCGCCCACACGCGCGCCAGCTCGAAACGGGCGCGGTAAGGCAGGAGCGAGCAGGCGATGACGAAAAAGATCGCGTAAAAAAAGGTCCACAGCGGGAAGAAGCTGGTAAACAGCAAGGAGCCGAGCCACTGCAACGGACCCGACTTTCCGGCGACGCGCGATTCAGGGGGTACCGCAATCATCCCGGCAGTCGCGACATATCGGCGACGTGGCAGAACAGGCTGCGCACCTCCGCCAGCAGCGCGACTCGATTGTTCCGCAGTGCCTGGTCCGGATCGTTGACCAGCACCTGGTCGAAGAACGTATCGATCTGCGGACGCAGTGTGGACAGCATTTCGAGTCCCCGCGCGTACTGGCGCGCATTGACCGCACTGAGCGTGCGCTCGCGCACGTTCTTGAGTGCGCGATGCAGTTCGCGTTCGGCATCTTCGCGCAGCAGCTCGTCGGACACCACGTGAGGCACGCAGTCATCGGACTTGCGCAGGATGTTGGCGATGCGCTTGTTGGCGGAGGCGAGGCTGGCCCCTTCCGGGCTGGCAACGAAGCCGACCATCGCCCGCAGTCGTTCGTCAAAATCGGGGAGCGAGCGTGGCTCGGCGGCCAATACCGCGTCGAACATCTCCGTGGTGATGCCGGTTTTGTCGCTGCGCTCCAGATACTGGGCGCGCAGGCGTTCCGTCATGAAGTCGATGACCTCGCGCGCCACCGCGCCTGCGCGTGCCTCGATATCAGGTAGCGGCTGCAAACGCACGGCTTTGGACGTCATGTCGTCGAGATCCAGATCCAGCCGATGCTCGAGCGCGATGCGCAGCACCCCGATTGCCGCGCGGCGCAAGCCGAACGGATCGCGGGTACCGCTGGGCTTGTGACCGATCGCGAAGATTCCGGCGAGCGTATCGAGCTTGTCGGCAATGGCCAGCGCATCCCCGACTTTGGATTCCGGCAGGGCGTCGCCCGCGCCGCGCGGTCGATAGTGATCGCGAATCGTGTCCGCTACGACCGCAGGTTCCGCGTCGGCTAGCGCGTAGTAGCGACCCATGATGCCCTGCAGTTCCGGGAATTCACCGACCATCGCAGTCAGCAGGTCGCACTTCACCAGCTGTGCTGCGCGCGCCGTCGCTTGCGCATCGGCACCGATCGCCGCTGCGATCGCGGCCGCCAGTTTTGCGATGCGCTCGGTGCGCGCACCCTGCGATCCGAGCTGTGCCTGAAAGGTGACGCGGTCGAGATCGAAGCGGCGCGCGGCCAGCGGCTGACGGCGGTCCTGCTCCCAGAAGAAAGCTCCGTCCGACAGCCGTGGACGAATCACGCGTTCATTGCCGGCGCGCACCGTCGATGCGTCGGGGCTGTCGATGTTGCTGATCGTGATGAAGTTCGGCAGCAGCGCGCCACTACCATCTTCAACCGCGAAGTAGCGTTGGTGTTCCTGCAGTGTGGACAGCAATACTTCGCGCGGCAGCGACAGGAATCGCGCCTCGAAACGCCCGGCCAGTGCTAGCGGCCACTCGACCAGCCCAGTGACCTCATCGAGCAGCTCCTCGCCGATGATCGCGCGACCATTCAGCGTGCTCGCGAGTTGCTCCACCTGTGCGCGGATGCTGGCGCGCCGCTCGGGAAAGGATGCCACTACTTTTCCACGCGTACGCAGCGCCTTCGCATACTGGGCAGGGGTCGATAGCCGGATGGGTGTGGGCGCCATGAAGCGATGGCCATAGCTCAGATTGCCGGAAGCGACTCCCAGTACCTGACCTGGTATGACGTCGCGCCCGAATAGCATCACCAGCCAGTGCACCGGCCGCACGAACTGAGCCTCTCCCGAGCCCCAGCGCATGCGCTTCGGGATCGGCAGCGCATCCAGACTGTGTTGAACCAGCGACGCGAGCAGCGATGCGGTGTCGGCGCCGCTGCGACGACCTTCATAACTGAGGTATTCGATGCCCTTGGCGTCGCGCTCGCGCCGCAGGGCGTCGACGCTGACACCATTGCTTTGCGCAAAGCCGGCAGCCGCGCGCGTCGGCGCGCCGTCGGCATCGAACGCCTGCGCGAGCGGTGGGCCACGACGCTTGATGGTCTGATCGGGTTGTCGAATCGGCAGCCTGCGTACCAGAACGGCCAACCGGCGCGGCGTCGCAAAGGACTCCAGCTCGCCAAACTCAAGGCCCGCCTGGGTCAGGCGCGAGCGCATGCCTTCGGCAAAGCTCTGCTCGAGTGTCGGTAGCGCCTTGGGCGGAAGTTCTTCGGTACCGAGCTCGACCAGAAGATCGCGACGTTCGATGCGTGCTGAGGTCGGCTGATTCATGCCGGTGCGCCGAGCGCGACCGGTGCGCTCGCGGTCTGTTGCAACATCGGGAACCCCAACGCCTCCCGACTTTCGTAGTAGCTCCTGGCGACCCCACCGGCAAGCTTGCGCACCCGCAGGATGTAGCGCTGGCGTTCGGTCACCGAGATCGCGCGCCGCGCATCCAGCAGATTGAACGTGTGCGATGCCTTCAATACCTGCTCGTAGGCTGGCAGGGGCAGCTTCGCTTCCAGCAGTTCGTTGGCGGCCTTCTCGTGTTCGTCGAATCGTTGCAGCAGAACCGCGGTGTTCGCAAATTCGAAGTTGTAGCGGGACTGCTCCACTTCGTTCTGGTGAAACACGTCGCCGTAGGTCACACGTCCGAGCGGGCCGTCGGTCCAGACGATATCGAAGATGCTCTCGACGCCCTGCAGGTAC
>DATMRM010000239.1:0-4548 GCA_035566155.1 Steroidobacteraceae bacterium
GCCAGCGATCGGACGCAGGGTGCGTTGCTGCTGGCCGCCGGCAGTGTGCTGCACGCCCCGGAGATTGCGGTGGCGGCCTCCGCAGGTATGGCACGGGTACGCGTCAGCAGCCAGCCCGCCATCGTCGTGGTGTCCACCGGCAATGAACTGGTCGAACCCGGAGACCCGATCGCGCCCCATCAGATCCGCCGCTCCAATGCCTACGCCGTGGCCGCGGCGCTGCGCCAGCGCGGCTTTCAGCGCGTGGCCGACGATCATCTGGCGGATGATGAGTCGCAACTGCGCGGACGCCTGAGGATGCACCTCGACACGCACGAGGTGCTGGTGTTGTCCGGTGGCGTCTCGATGGGCAAATTCGATCTGGTACCCAAAGTGCTGGAGGAGATCGGAGTGCGCTGCGTGCTGCACGGTATCGCGCAGCGACCAGGGCGGCCGATGTGGTTTGGCACCACGAATCAGGGGCGGGCAGTCTTTGCGCTGCCGGGTAATCCGGTCTCCACACTCATGTGTCTGATCCGGTATGTCGTTCCGGCCCTGTATGCCGCGATGGGTGTGCCGGCCAGCAGCGCCCAGCGCATCGCTTTGGCGGCGCCGATCGAGTGGACGTCGAAACTGACGGGATTCTTCCCGGTGAGGATCTCCTGCGACGATTGGGCGCGGCCGTGGGGTACGCCCTGCCCGACCAATGGGTCAGGCGACTTCGCCTCCCTGGCCCTCACAGACGGTTTCATCGAGCTGCCACCCGGACCCGCCGACTTCGCCAAAGGTTATGTCGCAAGGCTGTATCGCTGGTAGCGAACCTGCGCCAGTGGCCTAATGTCGAATACTCAAGGTATGCCAGCCGACGTCCAACCTCTGCATCCGCGCCAGCACCTGCTGCGCGACAGCTTCCAGCGGCCGCTGCGCGATCTGCGGCTGTCGGTGATCGATCGTTGCAATTTCCGCTGCCCGTACTGCATGCCGCGCGAGACCTATCACGCGCAGTATCGCTTTCTCAAATCGAGCGAGCGGCTCGAGTTCACGGAGCTGGTCCGCCTGACGCGTCTGTTTCTGCAACTCGGCGTGACGAAGCTGCGCATCACGGGCGGCGAACCGCTGCTGCGGCCAGGGCTGACGGATCTGGTCGGCGATGTGACGACATTGCCGGGTATCGAAGACGTGGCGCTGACCACCAACGGCGTACTGCTGGCGCAGCACGCGGCCGCGCTGCGTGCGGCGGGGCTGCGGCGGGTGACGGTCAGTCTGGATAGCCTGGACCCCGATACCTTCAAGACGATGGCCGGTGGTTTTGCGCAGCTGGATGATGTGCTCTCGGGCATCGCGGCTGCCCGCTGCGCCGGACTGTCACCCATCAAGATCAACGCGGTCGTACAGCGCGGTGTCAACGACCATCAGATCCTCGATCTCATCGAGCGCTTCCGTGGCACCGGCGTCATCGTCCGCTTCATCGAATATATGGATGTCGGTAACCGCAACGATTGGGCCCGCGAGCGCGTCGTACCCTCGCACGAACTGCTGGCGCGCGTCTCGCAGCGCTGGGCAGTCACGGCGCTGGAGCCGACGTATTCCGGCGAGGTCGCGCGTCGCTACGGCCTGACTGACGGCAGCGCCGAGATCGGCTTCATCTCTTCGGTGACGCAACCGTTTTGCGGCAACTGCTCGCGTGCGCGCCTGTCTTCGGACGGCAGGTTCTACACCTGTCTGTTCGCTGCCGAAGGCACGGATCTGCGTGCGCCCATGCGCGGAGGCGCCAGCGATGAGGAGCTGTTGAGCCTGATCCGCGCCACCTGGCTGCATCGTGCTGACCGCTACAGCGAATTGCGCGAAAATCTGCGGGCGCATGGCGTACAGCACGTCGAGATGAACTACGTCGGCGGCTGAAGCAACATGCCACCTAATCCGCGCGCCGCATCGCTGACGCATCTGGACGCCAACTCAAGACCGGCGATGGTCAACGTCGCGGCCAAGGCAGTGACGCATCGGATCGCCGAGGCCGAGGCGAGATTGCGGCTGCCGCCGGCGGTCGCGCGTGTGTTGCGACAGAGCGGCCATCGAACCGCGAAGGGACCGGTATTCGACACAGCGATTCTCGCGGGCGTCATGGCCGCCAAGCGCACGTCCGAGCTGATACCGTTCTGCCATCCGCTCGCGCTCGAGCAATGCCACATACAGATCGGCTTTGCATCCAGCCGCGCGCGAGGCGCTGTCTTGCAGATACGCTGCCGGGTCGAGGTACACCACAAGACCGGCGTGGAAATGGAAGCCCTGACCGGCGCCAGCGTGGCGGCGCTAACGGTGTATGACATGTGCAAGGCCCTGTCGCACGACATGCGTATCGAGGGCGTAAGATTGCTGTCCAAGGTCGGCGGAAAACGAACTGTTCGCAGGAAGGGGAAATGACAGATCCCAGGCTGTTCGGGCTGGTGCTCTCCGGCGGCCACAGCCGGCGCATGCAGCGCGACAAGGCGGGCCTTGAATATGCCGGTAGACCGCAGCTCGCGCGGGCCATGGACCTGTTGCAACCGTTGGTGGCCCGGGCGTTCGTGTCGGTGCGCGCCGATCAGCGCGATGAGCGCACGCGCGCCGGCTACGACAGCATTGCCGACATTCATGCCGAGCTCGGCCCCCTCGGCGGCATTCACGCGGCGCTCACGACGCACCCGGCGCATGCCTGGCTGGTGCTCGCGTGCGATCTGCCGTTCCTCGATGCCGCCACGCTGCAGCATCTGATCGCGCACCGTGCCCGTGCCCGCCTGGTCACCGCGTACCGCAGCAGCTCGGATGGATTGCCCGAGCCGCTATGCGCGATCTTCGAGCCCTCGGCGCGCGCGCCGATCGAGCACTGGATCGCCCAGGGTCAGAAGTGTCCGCGCAAGTTGCTGTCTCAGAGCGATGTCGAACTGCTGGATCTGCCGAACGCGCACGCACTCGATAACATCAACACGGTCGAAGAGTATTCGGTCGCACATGCGGCGCTGGGCTGCGCTCGCCGCCTGAACGTGCGCTATTTCGCGATGCTGCGCGAGCAGGCGGGCTGCAGCTTCGAACAGCTGCAGACCCGGGCCGTCACACCTGCCGATCTGTACGAGGAATTGCGCCAGCGCCATGGGCTGACGCTGAAACCGCAGTTCCTGCGCGTTGCCGTCAACGACGAGTTCGGCGACTGGAACCTCACCCTCGCCGATGGCGACACGGTGGTCTTTCTGCCGCCGGTCGCGGGAGGCTGAGCCGGTGTCCGAAACCATCGCTGCCGAATTTTGCCTGAGCGAGAGCCCGTTGCTGACCGACGAGCTGCGTCGCGGGCTGCAGGATCCGGTCTGCGGCGGTTATGTGGCCTTTGAAGGTTGGGTACGCAACGCCAATGAAGGCCGCACGGTGCTGCGCCTGGAATACGAAGCGTTCGCGCCGCTCGCGCTGCGCGAAGGCCAGCGCATCCTGGCCCGCGCGCGCGAACGCTTCGGCGTCAGGCACGTGTGTTGCGCCCACCGCGTTGGATCACTTGCGCTCGGTGAGCTAGCGGTCTGGGTCGCAGTCAGCGCGGTACATCGCGCTGAGGCGTTCGATGCCTGCCGATACATCATCGATGAAGTCAAACATCGCGTGCCGATCTGGAAGAAGGAGCACTACCAGGACGGCGATTCGGGTTGGGTGAACTGCGAACACTGCGCGGCCGCGCCGCATCATCACGAACCGCTGGGCGTGACCACCCCCTAGGCTGACCCGAACGCGTCAGCGTCAGGGTCGGATCTGACCGCTGCCCCGCACGACGTATTTGTAGCTGGTCAGCTGCTCGACACCCACCGGCCCGCGCGCGTGAAAACGATCGGTCGAGATGCCGATCTCCGCGCCCATGCCGAACTCGCCGCCGTCGGCAAACTGCGTGGAAGTGTTATGCAGCACGATCGCACTGTCCACACGCGACAGAAAGCGCTCCGCGGTGTGCTGGTTGGCGGTCACGATGGCGTCGGTGTGAGCCGAGCCGTAACGCCCGATGTGCGAGATCGCCTCATCCACCCCGCTGACCTCGCGCACGGCAATGATCGCGTCCAGATATTCCGTGACCCAATCCGCGTCAGTGACCGGCTTGACGCGCGCATCATGCTGGCGAATCGACTCATCGCCCCGCACCTCGCAGCCGGCAGCCAACAGATCGTTGATCAGCGTCGGCGCCACATTGCTGGCGCAGTCGCGATCGATCAGCAATGTCTCGGCGGCACCGCAGATACCGGTGCGACGCATCTTGGCATTCACGGTGATGCTGCGTGCCATCGCCAGATCCGCATCGCGATCGACGTACACGTGACAAACGCCTTCGAGGTGCCCAATGACGGGCACCCGCGCTTCGGCCTGTACGCGCGCAACCAGACTCTTGCCACCGCGCGGTACCAGCACATCGATGTAGTCCTGCATGCCGGACAACATCTCGCCGACCGCCGCGCGGTCCGTGGTCGGAACCAGCTGGATCGCGGCCGGCGGCAACTGCGCGGCCTTCAGACCTTCGACCAGACAGGCATGAATCGCAGCGCTCGAGCGCCAGCTCTCGGAGCC